>NZ_JBQCMZ010000006.1:0-232970 GCF_051964675.1 Cytobacillus sp. SAFR-174
TAGACATAATAAATACTCCCCCATAAGCAGCCAGATTTTTATTTTTTAATCTGTCTACCTAAAGGGGAGCATATCACATAGTGATTGGGGCTTTGATTTTGATTAAATGGAAGGGTTTTTATGACTGCCTGGACCGGGGTTCGGACTCAAACTCCTTAACAATCAGGTTTCTGTCCGAAGTTGCCCCTGCTTCAGACTCAAACCTCCTTTAACCTTTGATTTGTGTCCGAAGTTCCTCCTGCTTCAGACTCAAACTTCCTTTAACCTTGATTTGTGTCCGAAGTTACCTCAGTTGGCTTCATCTTCTCCCGTCCAACCTTCCTTGTGTTACCTTAACCTGGCCAGGCGCTCGTAAACCTCTTTTAAGTTTGAGCACCCTGATTTATGAACTCCCTCGATTAAACAGCACCACAGGAAAGCTGTCAGTTTTGCATCTCCCAGAGCATGATGGCGGTCCTTAACAGGGATGTTATAAGATTTACAGATATCTTCTAATTTCCATAATACTTTATTAGGATCAGTTATCCTATAAAGGAAGGAAGTATCTAATATCCTGTGCTTGAATGGAGTGCGAAAAAGCTTCCAGCTGCTGTACTGCATAAAGCTTTTTTCGTGGTTCGCATGATGGGCAACCAGCGGCATTTCCTTTACAAATTCAAGAAAGCTAATCAACACCTCCGAGAGGGGAGGAGCTTTTTCTAAATCAGCCTCAGATAGACCTGTCAGCTCCTTTATTTCACTTGAAAGAGGCTTATCAAAATGAACAAGTGAATAAAAACTGTCTTCACTGACTTTCCCGCTAATAATTTTAACGGCACCAATCGAAATAATTTGATCCCCTTTATCCGGATAAAATCCAGTTGTCTCAATATCAAAGACAGCCACATTCAAATTTACTAAGGGGATAGGCATTAAATCAGCATTCTGCAGCTCCCTCTGCATTTGTCTAATAAATGCTAAATGATGCGGATTTTGACCATTCATTCCACCTAACATGTTAGTCTGAAGTTTGCCCTGAATACCTCTGACAAATTGGACAAAAGGATGGAACTTCATTAACCTGCACCCTTTTGAATGGTCCTGACCACAAATTGATGAAGCTTTTTGGCATCCTTTAAAATATCTTTCAGTTCATTTCGCTCTGATATTGATAAGGTTTTAAGCTGAATGTAGTGAGTATCATCATAGGCATCTGTTTGCCTGTATGACTGAAGCCTCCATTTTAACAAGACAGCAAAATTATTTCGATATTTACCTAATCCCCCATAGCCATTTATGTTCATAATCTTATTCATTCGGGCAATAGTAGATGTGTCAAGGATACCTTCCTTCACAGCAAGAATTCTTACCGCATTTACATAAGGTATAAATGCAGCGTATTTTAGATCCAGCTCCCCTTGATGGCTTCCCTTTTCCTCTGCCAAAAGCTGGCCAAATGGACCTACTGATTTTTTCATATGCATGCTGGTCTCCACCATTCTGGTCAGCAGATGCGGGCTTTTTTGGAGATTCACGTGAATAAAGGATTTCAATTCTGCTATATACTCCTCCTCTCCTGCCAGCACTCTGCTGTCATAGAAAATATGGAGATTCCTGATCGTCTGCAGACTCTCCTCCTGCATCCATGCATGGATTTGTTCTTTCCATTCAGAAAGTGATTTACACCATAGCGGATTAGAGCTCATCACATTTCCTTCGCAAAATGGATAGCCAACAGCCTGTAAACCTTTTGAAACTTCCTCCCCCAGCTCTAAAAAATACTTTTCCGCTTCAGCAGCCCCTGATTCAAACACCAATCCGTGATCCTGGTCACTCAGAAAGCCCTGCTCCCTTCTCCCCGAGCTTCCCATTGTGAACCAGGCAAATTTCCATGAGGATGGCCTTTCAATTTTTTTGGTTCTTTCCAACGCCATACGAATAACAGCTTTCATGATAATGTCGTGAAAATCATTCAGAGCGCTGATATCTGAGCGGTATTTTAAGATCTGTTCCTCTTTCCACGTTTTTAGGGATTGATAAGAGTTAAATGTTGATTCCATCCAGGCACTTCCTTTAAAAGAAGCTCCAGTCTTGCTTACGAGCTTAACTTTTTGTTTTCATCAGCCATAAAGACTTCGGGATATCCATAGCTTCCATGTTCACTTAAATCCAATCCCATAATTTCTTCTTCCTCTGTTACCCGAAGTCCATTCAATACCTTCTTGGCAGCTGCCAAAATTATGAAGGAAACAGCAAAAGCATAAAGGCCGGAAACAGCGACACCCATAAACTGTACTCCCAGCTGTTCAAAACCTCCCCCATAAAACAGCCCAGGTTTACCGACTGATGCCAATTCAGGTGCAGCAAAGAATCCAGTAGATAATGTTCCCCATACCCCGGCAGCACCATGAACAGATAGAGCAAAGATTGGATCATCGATTTTTCGCTTTTCAACGAAACGCACACTGTAGAATACAAGGATTCCTGATACAAACCCTATGACAACAGCCGCCCATGTATCAACAAAAGCACAGGAAGCCGTAATTGCGACCAGACCTGCCAGGGCACCGTTAAGCATTGTGGGAACATCGGATTTACCCATAACCATCCATGAAATAATCAGTGCAGCAACTGCTCCTGCTCCGGCAGCAAGATTTGTGTTAAGAGCTACAAATCCAAAAAAACCATCTTCCACAGTCAAAGTACTGCCGGCGTTAAACCCAAACCAGCCAACCCACAGGATCAGCACACCCAAAGCTGTATATACCTGGTTATGGCCATAGATATTGTTAGCGGAACCATCTTTATTAAATTTTCCAATTCGGGGCTTAAGTAAAATGGTAGCTGCCAACGCTGCCATAGCACCCGTTAAGTGGACAACTGTTGAACCAGCAAAGTCCTGCTTGCCGTGTTCAGCAAGCCAGCCTCCTCCCCAAATCCAATGTGCGACGACAGGATAAACAATAGCAGAAAAAAGTACGGTAAAAATGAGGTAAACGGAAAGTTTTGCACGTTCAGCAAAGCCGCCTAATGCAATCGTAATGGAAATACCGGCAAATGCCATCTGAAATACGAAGAATACAGAAGAAGATAAGCTCATTCCCTCAAGCTCAGCACCTGAGTAAAAAAAATTTGATAACCCAACCAATATATTTGCATCATCGCCGAAAATGAAACCAAAGCCAATGGCCCAAAATACCAATGATGATAAACCAAAGGTAAAAATCGTTTTACCGGCAATATGCCCCGCATTTTTCATCCTGGTCGAACCGGCTTCAAGCATAACGAAACCACCAAGCATAAAAATGACTAAAATGGCTCCCAGCATTACCCAAAGACTATTCATTAAAAATGTGGCTTCCAAATGTAATTCCTCCCTTTTTCTATTAATGTAAGGATAATAATTACATTCATGTTATATTTCCTTACATCATTTAAATTTAATCCTTATTTTACTCTTTTTTACACCGATGTCAATAAATTTTTTGAAGATTTATAATTTTTATGTTATAAAACCTTACATAATGAAATTATTTGGATTGGCAATTTTATAGTTGCATCTGCTGTTCTTTAATCGGTTAAGTTAAAAACGAGCATTTATTTGCTCAAATTATCGTCGGGAGTGATGTATCATGGCAAGAAACAAACTTTTGGTACCCGGTGCAGGAACTGTATTGGATCAAATGAAACAGGAAATTGCCAATGAGTTTGGAGTTCAGCTTGGTGCTGATACAACCGCACGAGCAAACGGTTCTGTCGGCGGGGAAATGACAAAGCGACTTGTCGCGATGGCAGAGCAGCAGCTTAAAAACCAGCAAAATCAGTAAGATTGCTTGCTGGGATACCGGCCCTGTCCTAGGGCCGGTCTTTCACTCACCTAAACAGCACATTACAATGGAGGCAGACCTATGACCAACAAAAATGACAACCGCGAAAGAAAAAACAAATATCCAAATAATAAAAAGCAGGATGCAGAGTTCTCAAGAGAAGCAGATATCCGAAGCGAAATTACTAAAAAAGATCTGCAAAAATAACAAAAAACAAAAAAGGCATGTCACCTGACTGCCTTTTTTGAGTATTGCTATTATCCGTAATAAGGATTACTGCTCTTTTCCCCTAACCTATTGATCCTGCTGGAATTTGAGGCAAATACTCCAGCCTCACAAACAATTGCAAATAATGCTGTTCCAAAAGCAAGATGCAGAACTGCCCAGGATATTTCAATGTAGCTTATAATTGTGAGGATACCTATTAAGATTTGACCTAAAACCAGCAGGGAGGCAGCCATAAGCCGATTCTGCAATCCAGCCTCCCATCTGTTTTTAAATGAAAGATATGTAAGAAAAAATATGTAAAAGGCCAAAACTCCTGCCAAAAGCCTGTGTCCGGTCTGAATCACTTCCGGAAAAAATACTGGAATAAAGCCATTTGTACATTCAAGCCAGCTGCAGGCCAATCCGAATGATTCATGCTTAATATAAGCACCTAGAAATAAAGTAACAAGCAGCAGTAATAAAACTGTCTTAAATTTGTTTTGAACACTCCGGTCTCTTCTTGTTTTAATCCATGATGGCTGTTCATCAGCACGTCGCCAGATCCAGATTAGCGCAGCAAGGAAAACCATCGCTACCATCAGGTGGACAGACACAATTATAGCAGGCAAGTCCATCCAAACCACAGCTGCCCCCAGTAAAATTTGAACTAATAAAAGCAGAATAAGCACCTTAGAAGCTTTATCAAGTTCCCGCACCTGATTTGATTTTTGAATTCTAAAGTACAATACAGCTGTCATTATTCCAAGTACTGCACCAATAACTCTGTGAGTAAATTCAATTAATGTATCTCCTTCCAATACCGGGATCACCATCCCATTGCATAAAGGCCATTCAGGTCCGCACCCCATACCTGATTCCGAAGATGCGACATACCCGCCAAATACAATTAAAATATAGGTAAGAATAATGGTCGATAACGCCAGCCGTTTTACCTTCAAACTGCACACTCCTTATATTGCAAAATTCTAAATTTTGCAATCAGTTTATCAGAACCCCGACAAACTTTCGGTGATATGTATCACAATATAAAAATATAGGGAGCGAGCTGCAATTCATACAGTAAAACGCCAGAGTTCCCTCTGGCGCTGTATGGTCTTTAATCGCAGTCTAACGGGCAGTAAGACCCACACTGATTGAAGTTTCACGTTATTATTTTGTAAAACTCCGGCTGTAAAGTGTTAAATCTTCTATTTTAGAGCGATTAGGCTCATAGCCTATCCCCGGCTCCTGGGGCACGAATATAAACCCATCTTCCATAGTGACTTCAGGATCGATGATATCTTCTTTCCAGTAATGGGAAGACGGGGCTGTATCACCCGGAAGTGTAAAATTGGATAGGGAAGTTATGGCTATATTATGTGCACGTCCTATTCCAGCTTCAAGCATTCCGCCGCACCACATCGGAATGTTATGATCTCTGCAAAGGTCGTGAATTTTCCTTGACTCTGTAAGCCCGCCAACCCGGCCAATTTTTAAGTTTATGATTCTGCAGCTTCCAAGCTCGATCGCCTTTCTGGCATCCTCAAAGGTATGTATACTTTCATCCAGGCAAATTGGTGTATTCAAATGGCTTTGAAGCTTGGCATGGTCAATAATATCATCATGATCCAAAGGCTGCTCAATCATCATCAGATTAAACTCTTCCATCCTTTGAAGGTGACCAATATCATTAAGTGTATAGGCGCAATTAGCATCAGCCATAAGCTTAATATCAGGAAACCCGGCACGGATGGCTTTTAAGATCTGCACATCCCAGCCAGGCTTAATTTTCACTTTGATCCGCTGGTAGCCTTCATTTACATATCCTTCAATTTGCTTAAGCATCTTTATTTCTGATTCCTGAATACCTACACTGACGCCCACTTCTATTTTTTCCTTTTCTCCGCCCAGAGCTTTTGAGAGCGAGACCCCTCTCTCCCTTGCATAAAGGTCCCAGACAGCCCCCTCCAGCGCTGCTTTGGCATTAAAATTTCCCCTGATTGGCCTGAAAGCCTCTGAAACATCATCAGGGTGACGAATCTCTGATGCAAAAAGGACCGGTATTAAATGATCACTCATAATATGCCAATTTGTTTTAACTGTTTCTTCATTGTAGATTGGCTCCATAATGGAAACCGACTCCGCCCAGCCGGACTGCCCGCTTTTTGATTTTACTTCAACCAGAATAAAGTCCTTATCCACTTCTGTTCCGACACTTGTAGTAAACGGATTCAGCAGCTCCATTTTCACGTGCCTTAAAATGATGCTTTTAATTTCCATTTTCCCATTCTCCCGGCATTATCCCTTTTCCAAGAGATATAAGTATTGGTTTTCCGCAGCCTCGTGCTTTATAAGATCTGTTACAATCCAGCCTTTGCTGAGATAATGAGCAAATGCTTCTTTCGTGCTCTTTCTCCATTTCAGAGCCAATTCAAAATCCCGCTTTTTTATGTCCTGAAAATTACCTGGGACAGGTATAAGAATTTTTTTATTTTCATAGTCTAAATTTACTTTTTCAGGGACTGCCAAACCATCAGCGGCCCCTGTTTCTATTGCCCTTGGCAGAACTTCAGCAGACCATCGGCGTTCAGGAAAATCATCCTGAATTCGCCACTCCACTAAAAATCGATCAGATGGTATGCCTGCATTCATATGGTCTGACATTTCACCATAAGCATTTTCTATATATTGAGTGCATACAGCCCCGAGCTTATGAAGATTGAGATTGGCATTTACAGTTTCAAGAGGGTCGTATGTCCAGGAAATGAGATCATAGCCTTTCTTAAGTGCAGTCTGTTTTTGCGCATTTTTCAGCTTTTCTCCAATCCCCAGCGCCCGGTACTCCGGGTGAATCCCCAGGCTGTGGGAGCACAGATATACCTTTGTGCCGTCAAAGCCGGGAAAGCTGTATTGAAAACCGACCAGTTCCTCTCCCAGGAACGCACCTAACACAAACCCTCCATTTTTAACCGTTGCAACTGTATGATTAACCGGCACAGCTTCTTCCACACTCCATATTCTTGCTTCAAGTTCGTATACTGCTTCGAGATCCTTAACTGTGTGAAGGTTTTTAATGGCCAGTGATGTTAATGCTACTTGCTTCATAACCTTCCCCTTTCCCTAAAATTGCGATAAAGCCCCTAAAATATAATATGAGCTACAGCAGCTACAATCGGCAGCGTAATAATAGTACGGAGAAGGAATATAAGAATTAAATCCTTTATGCTGACAGGGAGATTTGACCCTAAAAGCAGGCCGCCCATTTCAGACATGTAAACGAGCTGTGTTACAGAGACACAGGCAATGACAAATCTCGTCATTTCACTTTCAATGCCGCTGCCGATGACTGCCGGAAGGAACATGTCTGCAAATCCAACCACCATTGTCTGGGCCGCTTCTGCCGCTTCCGGAATTTGCATTAGAGCCAGGATTGGCTCAAACGGCTTGCCAAGAATCGTAAAAGCCGGGGTGAATTCAGCAATCACCAGGGCAACCGTTCCAATTGCCATAACAATCGGCAGAACTCCCATCCACATGTCTAAAACATTCTCCAAACCTTCTTTTACAACAGCACCAGCACTATTATTTGTACGCGCTTTCTTAATAGCATTATTTAATCCCCATTTAACAGGTGTAGTATGTGAAGGAATAGAAGTTTCCTCTTTCATCACTGTTCCTTCATAAGCAGTATCGGCTTTTCTGGACAATGGCGGAATCCGCGGCATTACTACAGCTGCCACCAGACCAGCAAGGATAATCGTTAAATAGTAATGTATGAAATATTGCTCTAAATTTAAATATTGAATAATGACAATCGTAAACGTTATGGAAACAACCGAGAAGGTAGTTGCAACAACTGCCGCCTCCCGCTTTGTATAATATCCTTCTTCATATTGTTTTGTCGTTAGCAGGACTCCAATTGTTCCATCACCTACCCATGATGCCAGACAATCAAGCGAAGAACGTCCCGGCAGCTTAAAAACAGGTCTCATCACTTTAATCAATAATGCACCAAAAAATTCGAGCAGGCCAAAATTTAATAAAAGCGGCAGCAATAAACCTGCCAGAAGAAAGGTAGTAAACAGGATCGGAATTAGATCATAGATTAAGAGTGCGCCAGTGTTCTCTGAATATACTGGTTCCAGACCAATCTCAAATAAAGTAATAATAGCAAAAACTGTTCCAAGCAAACGGGCTGCTACCCAAAATTTACTTACATTTAGCAATTTGTTCAAATAAGGGCTGTTTAAGATAAAGCCCGGTTTAAAAACTGCTGTTATCAGTGAACCAATAACTGATAGAGCCATTATAGTAACAGTAATCGCAGGTATGGAAGCACCCAGCAGCCCGTTAATTTGATTTGCTAAATATGCAACCGGGATCGTAATCCCATCTTCTCCTTGAATCGGCACCATAAATAGTAAAACCCCGATCAGAGAAGGAATTAAAAATTTTAAATAGTCCCCGGCTGTGTAGGCTTCCCTTTCCTCCTGCTGAATGAATTTCTTTGAAAGACTGCTCATTCGTATGCCCCCTTTTATTACTCTGTTTTTAACACCCCTGCTGTTCAGCTTTATTCAACAAATAACTCCTGATCAGCGTATAAGATTTCCAGTTCCTGCTGTCTCTTGGCAATCCTTTCACGATCCTGTTCATCGATACCCGCGATCAGCACTTCCAGTAAACTAATAACCGATGCAATTGAATGATGTCCGGTATCCATTAGTTCATCAGTAGTAAGTGTGACTGCAGCCATCTGCCCGATCGGCGAAAGCTGCCGGTCTGTAATGGCTATCATCCTGGAGCCCTTCCTCTCAGCGAATGAGGCCAGCTTTATGGTTTCCTTTCGATAGCGAGGGAAAGAAAAAATGACAACTGCTGACTGTTCTGTCAAATCACACAAATCCTCAGGAAGAAAACCGTGAGGGCCTGAGATATAAACATTTATCCTCATTTGTTTAAGAGTGTAATAGAACCAGTATGCGGCCGCAAATGAGCTGCCAAACCCCCCAATATAAACCCTGTCTGCCTGAATTAAGGCATCAATTGCTTTCCAAAGCTCTCTTTCATCAACCTGATCAAGCAATTGCCGAAGTATTTTCCTCTCTTGATCAATGACTCTCTTAAACAGGTTCTCTTTCGCTGCATTTATTATGTAAGAGTCATTTTCTTCTGCAGCCTGCTGTTTCCCGGCTAGCCAGTCTTTTCTGATTTGTTCCTGCATTTGGGAATAACCGCTGAACCCCAGTGCATACGCAAGCCGAATGACCGTTGTCTCACTGACTCCTGCATTTCTGCCAACTTGAAATGCGGTTAACAACACCGCCTCATTAGCATGCTCCATAATAAATTCAGCTACTTTCCTCTGTCCTGGCGAGAGGGATGAATAGCTTTCTTTAATCATCTGGTTCATTGTTTTCTTATCCATGCCGACTCCTCATGAATAGTGAAGGAAAAACTTCTTACGCAAATTATAAAGCATGAAATGCTTCTCAAACAAGAAGATTTTACACTATTCAAAATTATTTTTATTTATATTTCGTTTAGTAATCCACTCTTTTATGTGAAGGTAATCCTTCTTTTAGTAAATTCTAAAGGATGAAATACTTCTTTAGCAAGAGAAAAATGTATTTTTAAAAATAAAAATTTATTTTTATGCATAAAACCACATTTCCTTCTAGATGGATGACTTAAAAAATATCTATCAATAGATACCTTTCGATATTCTTAAACGTCTAAAACAATTTTACGCAAACGGTTGCATCATTTTTCTGCCCGTGTTATTTTAAGATAATAATAAAGCTAAATAGTATTTTCATAGAAAAGATTCATGCATTCATCGAAATTTTTTTTCGTGAAATTATGGAAATGCTTTTTTAGTCCATTTAATGAAAGCCCATACAATAAGGGAGAGAAGAACAATGAAAAAATTATTTTCTTTTGATTTCTGGCAAAAGTTTGGCAAGGCATTACTTGTAGTAGTGGCCGTAATGCCAGCTGCAGGTATTATGATTTCACTTGGCAAGCTTGTTGGCATGACAGGTACTGACATAGCATTTGTGCAAGCGATTGCACGAGTTCTCGAGGATATCGGCTGGGCCATTATAACAAATCTTCATATCTTATTTGCAGTTGCAATTGGCGGTTCCTGGGCTAAGGAACGTGCAGGCGGAGCGTTTGCAGCTCTTATTGCTTTCATTCTGATTAATAGAATTACAGGCGCCATATTCGGTGTAAAATCCGACATGTTAGGTAATTCCGAGGCCACGGTAAAATCCCTGTTTGGACAAGATCTCATTGTCCCGGACTATTTCACTTCTGTTTTAGGCGCACCCGCATTAAATATGGGAGTATTCGTCGGGATTATTTCAGGTTTTCTTGGCGCAAATTTATTTAACAAGTATTATAACTATGATAAATTGCCAAATTCACTTTCCTTTTTCAATGGAAAGCGATTTGTACCCTTCACTGTAATCGGCGGCTCTGTTGCAGCAGCCTTGGTCTTATCAATTGTATGGCCATTCATTCAAGGATTATTAAATGATTTCGGACAATGGATTGCTACATCACGGAATACAGCACCAGTTATCGCTCCATTTGTTTTTGGCGCACTGGAAAGATTGCTTCTTCCATTTGGATTGCATCATATGCTGACAGTCCCAATTAATTATACAGAGCTCGGCGGAACTTACAAAATCCTGACAGGCTCTAACGCAGGTTCAACGGTCGCTGGACAAGATCCCCTATGGCTTGCATGGATTGCCGACCTGAATAACTTTTTGGCTGCAGGAGATACAGAAAGCTATAAGCAATTGCTGAATGACGTTACCCCTGCCCGCTTTAAAGTAGGCCAAATGATTCTGTCCGCTGCTGCCTTATTGGGAATTGCGCTTGCAATGTACCGCAATGTAGATCCTGAGAAAAAGAAGAAATACAAATCGATGTTCTTCTCCGCCGGTTTGGCAGTATTCTTAACTGGAGTAACAGAACCGATTGAATTTATGTTCATGTTTGCTGCTCCACTTCTTTATATCGTGTATGCAGTTATGACAGGTCTGGCATTTGCAGTCGTTGATATTATTAATATCCGTGTTCATTCTTTTGGGATCATTGAATTGATTACAAGAACACCAATGATTATAAAAGCTGGTTTATGGCTGGATCTTGTAAACTTTGTAATTGCCTGCCTGGTATTCTTCGGACTAAACTTTTGGGTTGCCAATTTTATGATCAGAAAATTTAACTTCCCTACACCAGGACGCAATGGAAACTATATTGAAGAAGAAAATACTGCTTCATCTTCAGATATTTCAGTCAAGAAAAATTCACTAGCTCCTGTGTTAATCAAATTATTAGGCGGAAAAGAAAATATTGAAGACGTTGATGCCTGTATGACCCGCTTGCGTGTCACAGTAAAGGACACTGCATCAGTTGCTGATGAACAGGAATGGAAGAAGAATGGAGCTTTAGGTCTTATCGTTAAGGACAAAGGCGTTCAAGCAATTTATGGACCAAAAGCAGATGTCCTTAAATCTGATATCCAAGACCTTTTGGGAGCTTAACAATGAAATTATTAACTCTAAACTGTCACTCATGGCAGGAGGAACAGCAGCTGGAAAAAATTAAAATTCTTGCTGAGGCTATTAAGGAGAACCGCTATGATGTCATCGCTCTGCAGGAAGTCAGCCAGCATATCAAAGCCCCTTTAATAGATGGCCATATCAAAAAAGATAACTATGCACTGCTGTTAATTGAAGAATTGAGAAAAATAGGTGTGGAAGATTACGTTTTTAAATGGGATTTCTCACATATTGGCTATGATATATATGAAGAGGGTCTTGCCATATTGACAAAGCATGAAATAAAGGAGGATTTTTCCTTCTTTATTACCCAAAATAAAGACCAGGCACACTGGAAGACACGAAAAATTATTGGCGTTAAATTAGTTTACAAAAACAGACCAATTACCTTTTATTCTTGTCACCTTGGCTGGTGGGATGATGAAGAAGAATCCTTTAAATTTCAGGCTGAATCTCTTCTTGCACATGCATCTAAAGATGAACCCGCCATTTTTATGGGTGATTTCAACAGCTCGGCGTATGTCCGCAATGAAGGTTATGACTTTCTCATTGACAAAGGGCTTTATGACACTTTTGAATTAGCAGACAAGCAGGATTCAGGAGTGACGGTTAAAGGCAAAATTGCCGGCTGGGACGAAAATAAACATGAGATGCGCATCGACTTGATTTTATCATCGTATCCGATCCATCCAAAATATTCCCGAGTTATTTTTAATGGCACAAACAAACCCATCATTTCAGATCATTATGGTGTGGAAATTGAAATATAAGCAAAAGTCCCTGACAATTCAGTCAGGGGCTTTTTACACTTTTAACTTATAGATAGGTTCCGGATGAAAGGCCTGAAAAACCTCACCTGTCGGTTCAAAACCAACTTTCTCATATACACGAATAGCCGGCTCGTTCTCCCTGATGACAGATAGGTAGATTTCATGGCACCCATATTTCTCTTTCATTTCCTCAATTACAAGTTCAATTGCCGGTATGCCATAGCCCTTCCCCTGAAATTGATGTCCAAGCATCAGACTGACAAGTTCATATCGGCCATGCTCTTTATCCAGACCATGAGTCGCAAAGCCAATTAATGATTCGCTATCGTATATAGCTTTACATGTCCAGCCATTGACTGAAGCCAGAGCAATGAAAAAAGCATTGGAACCGACAAACCTTTCGAAAATTTGAAACTTCTTTTCCTGCTCTTCTTCAGATTTCAAATTAATAACCTCAAAAAAATTTTTCTCTGTAACAGGTTTCAGTTGTAAATCCATGTCATCTTTCCTCTCTTTCCAAATCATTACTCAAAATAAATTCGCATCCATAGCCAAGAATTCCTTTATAAAAAGATAAAAAGCCTCCCACTAAAATTTATAGGGAGGCTCCTGCATTATTATTTTTTCCGTTTCTTTGTCAATCTGCCTAATAAGAAAGCTCCTGCTGCAACACCAATGACAGTATTTGTTTTCTTGGTAAATACCTGCTTGGCCACAAGGTTTAAGTTCTGCGGCCGTTCTGCCAGGCGTCTCATGAAGTAGCCATACCAGTCATGTCCAAAAGGAACATATGTGCAGAAATTATAGCCTTCACCAGCAAGCTTCAGCTGCATATCCTTGCGGAAGCCATAGAGCATTTGGAATTCAAATTTATCTTTAGGAATATTGTTAGCCCTTACAAAATCTTTTACATGATTAATTACATTATGGTCATGTGTTGCAATTGACGTGAATTTGCCATTCAGCAAATGCCATTCTATTAATTTTATAAAGTTAGCGTCAATGTCATTTTTGTCCTGATAAGCAATTTCTTCAGGCTCTTTGTAAGCTCCTTTTACAATCCGCAGCCGGAAGTTCTGATATTTCTTCAGATCTTCTTCTGCATCCAGGAAATATGCCTGAATAACTGTACCGAAGTTATTGTATTCTTTGGATAATTCATCCAAAATGTCAAAGGAAGGCTGCAAACGCTTGGAGTCTTCCATATCCATATTCACAAAAATACCATAACGGCTTGCTCTCTCTACTATCTCCCTGACATTTTCAAGGCAGAAAGAGTAGTCAATATCAAGACCTAATTGAGAAGGCTTTAAAGAGATATGTGCATCCACCTGATTTGCATGAATGGCCTCTATCACTTCTATAATTTGTTTTTTCGCTTCTGCCGCCTCTTCTTTTTTATAAACAAATTCCCCGAGGTTATCGACAGTACAAGAGATGCCATGAGCATTAAGCTCTTTTATGCTCTGAATTGCTTCATATAGATTTGTCCCAGCAACTACATTCTGCGCGCCTAGTTTCAATCCATATTTCTTTGCGGCACTATTCAGAAATTCGTTTTGGGAAAGGCCTATAAACAGATCTTTCAACATAGAAATATCCCCTAACTCTTGTAATTTCACAATAAAATTATAGCATAGATTTTCAATAAAAATTATTTTGTGAATTTTTATATTTTAACGATTCCCTATCACTGTTTCGTTAAAACATCGGAGGAAATTCCAGCTCAAAAAGACCCTATCCAGATGCACAAAAAAGTGCCTGGGCAGTTACAGCCAAGCACTTTAAGTATGATTCCGACTGGGTTCGAACCAGGGACCTCTACCCTGTCAAAGTAGCAAACAGTCACGGAAGCAATAAAGTTATTATTGAATATCCCTTGCATATTAAGGATTTAGAAGGTATGAAGTTTGTTCCTTTAGGTCTAAAAAAGACCGTTGTTGACCGTGTTCGTCAACAATTCGTCAACAACCCCATAATTTAGACCTCTCTTGCCAGTCCTGAATAATACATAATAACAGTTGCCTAATAAATATGTACTCATGGTAAAATTAAATTAATGATAGATCATAGTCTGCCTCCTGAGCTGTAGTCGTTTGTTCGAATCTCGATTGGGATGCTACAAAAGAAAAGCGCGAAACCCATGTATATCAAGGGTTTGGCGTTTTTTATTTTATTCAATTTGATTAGTCATAAACCATTGAATTCCAAGTTTGGGGTCGGTTTGGGGTCGGAACGAATTTTTTTCCTAATTAACTGCTCCTGGCCGCTTAATTTCTACAGTTATATTTGGCTTTATCTTTACTGCAGAATACTTCTCACTTAATTCTCCATTGCTTAAATGAGAATATTTCCTTAAACTTTTTATTTTTCTTCCAATTCCTATGGGATCTGTTTCTAAGATTTTTAATTCCTCAAGAATTTTCTCGAATTCATTATTAAGTTCTTCACCAATCAAGCGCTCTAATTTTCTTGTTGATTCTTTATCAATTATGGAAGTAGATGGCTGAGTTTCTAATATTGAAACTGAAATAGACGCGTTTAAGTTTACTATTTCATTATTAACTACCTCAATTTTCCCGCGATAATTGATAGGGTGTAAGGTAATTTTATACTTTTCATTTTCTGCATTCTCAGAGATAAGTACTCCAGTTTTCTCTAATTTATCAGAAGGTATCGTTAAGGTTAAATCCCCTAAGAAAGCATTTTTGTTAGTGAATAATTTTATGTAGAAGGTTTTGATTAAAGAAATAGAACCAACCATTTTATCATCCCTGAATAATGCTACTGCTTCTATAAAAGGTGCTTCACCTTTAATATTTTTTATAATAGGCAGCGTAGGATCAATGCCACTCTCATATAATGCGGAAACAAAGTCATGCAAGTTAGAGTTTATTAACATTTCTTTTTTCTCATGTTTGTCCAGTAACTGATACATATAGGAACCCATTTCAGGAAACTCTTCATATTCTTTACTATTTATCGTTTCCTCCGATTTTTCTGTGATCGCTAAGAATATGAGGGGATTTATGCTGGTGTCTCTTAGCATCGTATCAAGAAATGAAAATATCCCTTCCTCAGCCATTTTTTTATCAAATAAGATGGTTCTTAATTGTCCAGAGGAAATGTCATGGCTTGTTTGCTGCTCCAGCCTTTGTCGAATTTCTTTACTGGTAGAACCCTCAGCAGAAATGGTAGTACTTGTCTTTCCCTGTGAACCGTCAAATTGCAAAAGACTTATTGTGCCTTTGTAAGTCTCATCATCCAGTAAGTCGAAACCAAGAATAGTTGAAATACCCTGCATCTCGATTATTTTGCTTGGAGGGACACATGAAGTACAGATAAGGGTACAAACCAAAATAAAGAATCTTAATTTCATTATTTCAACTCCCCTTATGAACGACCAACGATTTTTGATTTAATGGTAATGATGCCATATAAAACTACAGGGTATACAAACCATAAATAAAATCCAATTTGAGCAACTTTATCTATAAAATAATCATTATCAACTCTTTTGGTGATAAAAAAACTGCAGATAAAAATGATAATTGAAATTATCCATATTCCATATTTCTGCTTTATGCGAAAAATCTGTTTAACACCATTGGAAGATAAAAATAACGATATACACAAGTTAGGAAAAATTACGATTATCCATATTGGAACTACTATAAATTCAAAGCGCTCAATAAACGGAAAACGCATAGTACTGATAATGCTGACAAATGGCCAGATATTTAACTCTAATTCTTTTGAGCTAAAAAACAATATAGAGAAAATGGTAATGATTAAAACAAGAAATGTTGTAAACCATATTGCCAGTTGACTGTATAAGTGGACCTTTTTTTTCTCCTTGAAAAATGGAAAAAGAAAAAGTAACGCCTCGAAGCCCAACATTGTATAGCTACTTTTGTAGACTCCATTCATAATTTCAGTCGGCCTAGTCGATAAAATGGGTAATATTCTATCGAGATTTAAACTTTGAAGAGGTTGATACAATACGAATAACATCCATATGACAATAATAAAAGATAAAAAACAAATACCAGCAACAACTCTGAATCCGCCAGACACACCATAAATTGTTATCAAAACTAATGACAGGACACCGACCCATTCATAGAGACCTTCATAACCCCACGTAAGTGATAGTTCAACATAACTTATGGTGATTGAATAATGAACTGCCATAAAGTAAACGACAATTACGACATTAATGATGCTGCCAAACATACGTCCAAATAAATTTTCATGTATTTCAAATAGCGTACGATTTTCATTCTGTTTAAGTATGGATATCATTATCCAAGTTATAAAGCTAATTGCTATACCAGACAGTAAAACCGAAATCCAGGCATCTTTCTTAGATTCTAAGTACACGATTCTTGGAGCTCCAAGGATACCCATACCAAATTGAGATGTGTGTATAATAAAAAAGGCCATAAAGGCATTGACAATGGTATTTGACTTCATTTTCCACCTCAAATTTCATGTGAATTTGAACTTTTTATTACCTCTCCCTTATTCGAATTGTATCTTTTGGGCGATTGACTACAGGGCGTTTGGTATAAAAATGGTGGGGGAGCCGAAATAGAAAGTATTTTAAATCCTCCTTTCTGAACGGATATAATGGCGCAAGATAGGGCTTATTTAAAGACGTAAGCTTTAACAAATGAACCATTAGTATACAAACACTAATCATAATCCCATTCAAACCCCATAAACCAGCCAAAATAATACATGGAAATCTTGCTATCCGAATCGCAGTACCCATTTCATAAATAGGAGCCAGAAAAGCCCCTAGTGCACTGAAGGCAACTATAATAATTAAAATATTACTTGTTAATCCTGCCTCAACTGTAGCTTGGCCTACAACAATTCCTCCAACAATCCCCATTGTTTGACCTACTTTAGAAGGGAGTCGTGCACCAGCTTCTCTAAGTAATTCAATTAATAATTCAAGTAAAAGAGCTTCTAATAAAGGTGGAAAAGGAACTTGTGAGCGCGATTCTCCTATTATAATCAACAATTTAGAAGGTATCAGTTCAAAATGATAGGTCATTGTAGCTACATAGAATGCAGTTAAAAATAAAGATACTATCATAGCAAAAATTCGAGTAAATCGTATAAATGTACTTAGCGACCATCTTAAATAGATATCTTCTGTTGATTCAAAGAACGAAAAAAAGTTAGCTGGCCCAATAATAGCTACTGGACTGCCATCCATAAATACACCAATTCTTCCGTTCAAAATCGAGTAAATAAATCGATCGGGTAATTCTGTTAATAGAAGCTGCGGAAAAAATGTATAGTGATCGTCTTCTAGGCATTGCGCTAAAACTGAACTGTCATTAATATTATCTGGTTTTATTTTTTCTAATCTTTCTTTAAGGTTATTTAGTGTTTCATCATTTGCTATATCTTTTATATATACGATTCTTACTTCCTTCTTAACACGTTCCCCAATTGTTAAGCTATCAGTACACAAATTATAATCATTAAGGTTTTGCCTGATAATCTTGATATTTGATGATAATGACTCTGTAAAGGATATCTTAGGTCCATATACTAATGATTCTGTTTCTGCCTTCTCAATTGATCTTTCAAGAGTATTATTGCAATTTACCATAAAACCTTTTTTCTCATTTAAGAAATAAATATAAGAAAATCCTTTTAAAAGAGATGAGATGAACTCATTCTTTTCGATTTCAGTTTTTATTTCCTCAATTGGTATGTTATTAACCAAATAAGTGTAATTTAAGTGTTTTTCTGGAATTGTTTGCATGTATTTAATAACATATTCATTTAGGACTTCCTGATTAATTAAATTCTTCATAAAAACGATTTGAATAGTTTGCCTTCCCAATTCCATTTTTCTACACATCAAATCTGGCGAGTCATTAAGCACGGTTCTTATTTCCTGATAATCTAGGAAGTCATTTTTGCTTTTCATTTGTGACCTACCCTTTACTCATTTCTTTTAGTTTTTGTTTCTGGGAAGAATTTATACGCAACATTGAAACTTGGGTTAAAACATTGATATTATTTGAAATTTTTCACAAATTAGTCACAAGGACTTTCAGCCTATTTGCCTGATATTTAGGTGAAAGGGAGTGTATAAATGAAGGTTGGCGACAAATTTTCAGCTGTTTACGTGCCAAGGTTAGGATTTGTTAAAGCAGGTGCATCAATGGAAGAAACCATGGAAAATGTAAAACGCGCAGAGGTTGAAAAGGAGATCAAGGAAAAGAAGGAAAGAAAAAGATTAGAAAAGCAGTATCCCGGATGTAAAATCACCAAAATAGGTGCCGGGTGGTTTATTGAAAATAAAAACGCTCCATCGGACCATTTATAAATTATAAAGCCCCTCTCAATTGAGAAGGGCTTTATAATTTATTTTTGAACTATTAATTAAGAAGTAGTCCTTTTATGGCTTTGAAAAGTATAATCAAAGATCCTGTACGAGATGTAGAAATTCTTGTTCAGCAAACGGGCCAGTGGAACATCTTGGTTTGTCATTTATGCTTAAATTAAGATGATGATTTTTAAATAAACAAAGCAGAATTGCTGAACAAATATGAAGAAAAAAATGCAAAAAGGGAAATTAAACATAGTTGTTTTACTTAATCAAGGAAGTTTCGTACTTGTACTAATTGCTTGGACACTTCTAGTTATTGTTCCTTGATATGACACTTTCATTATTATTATTAGATCAAAATGAATTAAAGAGTGTGACTTATAAGCTTAATTAAAAAACCAGCAGTAATTAGCTGCTGGCCATGGAACAACTTTATTTATATCTATAAAGAGTTAACTGTTAATGCTCCTAGTATAACTGCTATTAGTAGGGCGATTAAGATTCCAACTATAATATTTCTTAGTCTCTTAGATTTAAACATTCTGTTTGCCCCTTCACTACTCATAGTTTAGTTACACTTCCTCCCGATTGGTTTTTGTAGTTACCCCACACTCTAACCTCATGGTTTGCATAAACAATTCCTAATCCACTATAAATTGCACTCCATTTTACCGAGGCAGTTGCCCAAGCTTGGGAGCTACTATGATTTCTGATACATCTTCCCCACTCATAATCTACAGTCGGGTTTAGATTGCGGGAAGTATAGGCATCACATCCATATGTAGATAGAACCTTACTTCCATTATGAGTATAATTTACTTGAGCGTATACTTCAAGGACTGTAAGTCCTAAAAAGCTTACCCCCCTTTTGTACCAAGCTTTTTTATAATAGGTAGTGGCTAAGGGTTGAATGTTCCCTTCTTCTAAGGCTGGTGCCTCAACGTCAGACTCTTCATATGTAGCCGATAATACAATGTCACCATTTTTTAGTGCCTTTGTTTCGCCTGGTTCAACTTCAGATATTGATTCTGCAATGGTGCTTGTTACCTCTGGATCAAACATGTAACTAATAAACTTCTTTTTATCTTCTTTTGATAGTTTTTTGAATTTTGCTAAGTCAGTTTTAAGCTTTTCCTTTTCATCACCTTTAGCAGACTTAATTGAATAATTAAAGCTTTCTTCTACCATTTTTTCTTTCTCTTTGAACGATTGACTTGCAGCAGAGGCCATTGTCCCAAAGGAACTGAGAACAAGCAAAAGGGTCATAAATAAGGATACAAACTTTTTCATTTACTTCACTACCTTTCTTGGTATTATTCTGACAATTTTAATAATACTATATTTTTCAAAAAAAGTAAAATATAGTAAAATATTTATATGTAACGTTTTTAACATTTTGCTTATTCTATGCTATATCCTGTTAGCTCCTAATTAGATTAAGTGAATTTTGTTTTACCATATAATGAGGTGACAGGTATGTATTTTGAACCAATTCTACTGAAATCAACGGAAAAGGGCGCTATTCTTGAATAAGAATTAGCGCTCATTTTTCATTTTTACGTCGTATTAGCTTAATAGAATTACTTAAGCCCCTCTTGTATGAGAAGGGCTAATTCAATTTATTTTACACGAAGCACTTGCCCTACATAAATCGTATAATTTTCATCAAGGTTGTTCCAATCCTTAATTTGCTGTACAGTGCTTCCGTAAGTTCTGCTCAGTGAATAAACAGTATCACCAGACACAACAGTATGATAAACAGCTGAACTTTTCCGTGGAAGGTTGAAGCTTTTCACAATACCGTTAACATGGCCACGTGCCAAATTCTCAATAAAGCTGCTTGATTTTAGCTTTGCTGCATCATTGGCATTATCAATAAAACCATTTTCAGTTAGCAATGCCGGCATCCGTGTTTCACGGAGCACATGGAAGTTTGCCTGCTTTTTGCCACGATCATTAAAATCAACTAGCTTCAATACCTCTGAATGGATATTGTTTTGAAAAGTTGTAGTTGGTACCCCTACTCCTGGGTATACATAATCTTCATATCCTGTGCCGCCGCCTGCGTTAATATGAACTGACAATAATAAATCAGCTCCCCATGCATTGGCAGCATTTGTGCGCTCTGACAAGGAAACAGTTTGATCTCCAGTCCGACTCATGCGGATTGAAACATTATCATATTCAAGAGTCAAAATGTCTTTAACTCGTGTAGCAATTTGAAGTGTTAAATTCTTTTCCTGTAGTCCGTTTCCAACTGCACCTGGGTCTGTTCCGCCGTGTCCTGGATCAATAAATACTTTTACCATATTTAATCACCTCTAATATTATTTTTATTCCCATTTAAATTTAACTGCTTACACTGCTGTCCTTCCTTCTCACATGATTAACACCCCTTTCAATGAATAAAAAAAGCCACCCCAAAGGGCAGCTTATTTTGGCCATTGATAGCGTTTAGCTTGTTGGCTATCCTCTATTCCCCTTGTTGTAGGATCATTTAAGGCATTCCACACACTCACCATTATTAGCAGCAAAATATACGGATTAGAAAATGCTCCTACTAGCAAATTAAAAACAGAACCCCACGTAGTGAGGTCCTGTGCGGTTAATCCATAATAACCAAGTATAGGTGCAAAAAATGCTAAAAATAGTTGTGCTAGGAATATTGGATTTTTAAAGCGTACTTTCCAATTTATCAATTTATTGCCCCCCTCTTAAAACATTATAGATAATAGCGATTGCTCCCCCGATAATACCGGTGCAAGTCGCAGTAATAATGGCTCCTGTAATAGTTCTTTTAATCCAGGTTGTATTTTCGTCAATTTTATTTAGCTTTTCATTTATTGAAAAAATTTGTTGATCCTGTCTAGTTGTAATTTTTTCAAGGTTATTCACTCGATTCTCAATATTTCTAAGATCACCTTTTATTTCTGCAATTTCTTTGTCGTATATATTTTCATTAACCGGCTCCTTCAAGATAACCACCCTCCTTATAAGGATATCTTGTGCTTGTCCAGCTACATGGACTTAAGTGGCTAAAATTTATATTCTTTTCCACATTGAGCACTCTATAAGGTAGTAAATGAAAACCTTCTGCATCAAGTAACGGCAACTATCTCCACTTTGCATTAATAGTTCTTTTACAAAGTAATTTATTTCACTAACCTTTAAACACTGTAAAGATAATTGCAATACCGCCGCCAATTATAGCAGTGAAAACGGACATAATAATGGCATTTGTAATTGTTCTTTTTAGCCATTTAGTATCTTCTTTAATTTCCTTTAGGTCACCTTGGATGTTCTGGATTATTTGGTCTTGTAAGAGTGTTTTATCCTGTAGCCGGCGAATATCACCTTTCATTTCTTCAATGTCTTTATTTACAGATGTCTTCCATAAATCCATTGTTTCCGCCTCATTTGTCACTTACAATACCTCCTTTGAAGGTAATAAAAAAAACCCTTAAATCTTAGGTTCTTTTGTACCATTTGCTTCCTTTGATTCAATTAGTTTGTTTTCAAGTTCCTGGACTTTCTGCTGCAATCCTTTATTTTGAGAAACCAAATTATCATGTTGTGCCTTCAAGATAATATTTTCGTATTTTAGTTTTCCAAGTTCACTCTGAAAATAAGAGTCTATAGAAATTGTTTGTTTTTCTTCGCTCATTGAATACCGTTCCTTTCAAGCTTCATTTTTAGTTCTTCAAATTCAGCAAGAGCATTTGATAGTTTTTCGTCCATTTCCTGAACAGCCTTCCATATCATAGAAGACATTTGATATATATCAATACCATCAGGCATTTCTGCCGTGTCCCCTTTAATGACAATGTTTTCAGGCGCTTCATCGGCAATCATCCCCATGAAAATTTTAGAATCATCATAATTAACCATGTTGTAAGTGTATATTGGAGTTGCAAGCACTTTTTCCAACGCCGATTCTTCATAGGGGAGGATATTCCTCTTTAGTCGTCTGTCGGAAGCATTGGATATAATAGCCTGTAAAGTTCCATATGCCCCATCCGAAGAATTTCTTATTTGTATGGTGTCAGAAGAAGAAAGCCATTTTATAATGGCCCTGTTCGCCATTCTTAATCCATCATGCCCACTAAGGCCCATGAACTCAGCTACACCGCCATCAGATGTGTTTATTAAAACCCTTCCGATTGAGTTGGAAATGTTGAGATTGTCATTGTTCAGGCTTCCATATCCAAACCATCCGCTTCTTGCACCACCTGTTTTGAAAAACTCTATATAACAATGGGTAGATCCATAAAGTTGAAGTAAATCTGCATCAGCATCAATCCAAACTTTATCCTTGAAAACGAATTCTCCGCTGTTTATGCTTTTGAATGTGATTCCATCAGGAGTTGAAAGCAAAGTTCTATTGCCGAGATTCCTATCTTTTCTTATATCAAGAAGCAATCCTGTATATTCAGGATCTGTTTCATTCACTTTAGATTTTCCGATTCCCAGCCTGTCTACATGAAGGTACAAAGGCCAACCAGTTGAAGTTCCATCAAGTGAATCTTTAACTCCCACAATATCAGCAGCAATCAAGCCATTATCTATGATCATATCGCCAAATTCATACTTGTATTCATAAGGCAAAAGACTTCCTTTAACACTATAGGTAATGTAATCTTCTCTTAATCTTTCTCTGATGTTTACACCATTTGAATAATCCAGTCTCCCTGATCTAAGAAAAGTAGACCTAACACGAGTGTAATCTCCTGCAGTTTCATATTTATCTTGGCTTATCGAACCGTTAGAAATAATTGTTCTTTCGGTTTGGTTGTCGGGATCATCCACTGTATAATAAATGGCTTGTTCCCCATACATGTATATCCTTCCTCCAAAGAATTCCCCTGCGTTAATGGTAGGTGAATTGATGGAAACGCCCGCTTCAAGTGTTCCTGCAAATTTAACATTTCCGTTTTCATCAACAATGAATTGATCATTGACGTTTAAACCTTCCCAAGCTTTAAGGTTCTTAACTTCAATATCACCTTGAACGATTAAGTTCCCTCTCAGCCTGATTCTTACGTCTGTATCTCTTACATAAAGTTCCGTTCCTGAAGTCGTTGTATAGAAAGACATTTCAAAATGGCTTGGTTTTTTACCTGAATAAGCACCTTCAGGAACCTTCCTTGAAAACTGTACCCTTGTAGGGGTATTGGCGGGAACAGGCTGAAATGTGTGTATCTGAAATGGATCCGTCCAACTTCCCCCGCCTTCAAAATAAACCGTTATTGTGGCAGTTAATGTTGGCGCTGCCCCTGAAGTGTTTTTCGCATAAAGAAGGAAATCAAAAGCTATTTCATCCCCTTCTTCAGGCGCTGGCCTGTTGTATTTGTCAGCTGTTGTATCTTCCATAAGATATATATAACTTTTATACGGCAGCCATTGATACCAATTTTCACCGTCCCCAATATCAAGGAAACCATGACCCATATATCCATAAAGTAATTCTTCAGCTGTTGAAATGTTGGCCCCAAGCTGTGCCCTAACGTCAATTCTTGCAGCGTTTAAAACCCCTGTGTCGATAACGTCAGCATTAACACTTCCGATCTTGGCCCTGCCTATTGAAGCATCAGCCATTTTCGCCCCGTCAATATTGGCATTTAACGCAATGAGATCATTTGTTATCACTTGGGGAGTTATATCTCCTGCAACAATTCTTGCTGTTGTGGCTGTTTTTTGATCAGAAAACGGCCCGGCAGTTCCCGTCCTGTTCATCCCTCTAACCCTAATGTAATATTGCTGATTTGGCTCACCTTCATAAACAAATACGCTTGTCGTCGCCCTGGCTACTAGATTTGATATGTCAGGTGTAAAGTTAGGAACTGTTGAAACGTAAACTTCATACTCTTTCACATAGCTACTTAAATCTGCATCCCATTCAATAATGACCTTTGAAAAGGCTCCTGAAGCAGTTACATTTGGTTTTTGGGGTGTAATATCAGCAAAATCGGTATCATCAATAGGGCCAATTTCTCCGGGATTATCCCAGACCCCGGTTCTTCCATCAACCTTGCTTTCAATATTTTTCAGCCTTGATGCAAGATCAGTAAACAAGGGAAGGAAATTCCCAAGAATTATTTCTGTGTTTTCAGGATTTACTAAATCCCTTTTGATTTCGATTACTCTGGCTTCAACTCTCAATTCAGGTGTAAATTCTTTATCAATGGCAAAAACAGTATCACCCAAGCGAACTTTTTCATGTGAAAGTCCTGTGATTTGCTCCAAGTCTAAAACATTCATTTCATAAGTGATTCTTGGTGTGTTTGTGCTTTGCAGGGCATTCCATGTTTTGTCCAATAAAGCTTCAGGATCTGTTTCTTCCCCATCCTCAAAGACTCCGAATCTGTGAATTTTCTTTCCTGTGTCTGGATCTATTCGCCCAAATTGTTCAAGGGCCACCGGATCCCCAACCCATTGTTGGCCTAAAGGTTTATCAACAGGATCAAGTCCGGAACCGTTCCAAACAACATCTGCAAAAGTTAAACGCCTTGTATATCCTCCCGTTTCTGTCTGTTCGCCATTCCCACGCCCATATAAGGCCGTTTTCAGGTTAGAAGTATCAACAGTTCTTTTAATGGAAACCAGATCTTTTGTGAATTCAAACCGCTTCCCGGTATCAGCTCCCCGCCTTGCAAGAAGATCCACAAAACGCCCTATAATGGCTGAACCGTCAAAGTTTATGCGTTTCTTTAGTTCCCCGCCCCATGTACTGATGATCTTCTGAATTGAAGAAATGGCAGATTCATAGTAAAAATTTGTTGTTCTTAGGCCGAGATCCGCAACAGTTCCTTTTTTGAACCGGCTTTTTGATAGGGCATCAGTCATAGCGCTGTCTGCTGTTCCGTCAACGGTTCGCAAGTCCTCGATAATATCATCATTCATTTCAAAGAAAGCATGTTCAGCATAAGCTTTTGTGACAATTTCAATTCCGTTGTGTTCTTCTTCGATTTTGTAAATCTGGAATAACTGAAAATCTCCATCTTCGTCTTTGAATGTGACAAGATTGTTTTCTTTCACGTGTGCAGCCGCTTCATGATCTGCGGGAACTGAAAACTCAAAAGTATGATCTTTATTTAATTGCTCTGTGTGAATGGCATCAAAAAAAGGGCATTTCTTGCTGTTGTCATTTTGTAACACAGCAAGAAGCCCTTCAGATTGTCCATCCAATATAAAAAGTTTGTTCATTTATAGCCACCTTCTTACATAAACAAGGCTTACTGTACTAACCCCAGCAGGCGTAACAGTTAATGTTGTATCTCCTGGATCCAAAGAGAAAAAATCTGAATTAATATCAAGTGCAGTAATTAAGTTTGTTTTGCCGTTATAAGTAATTGTGCCAACTTGACAATCAATCACAACTTCATCGCCAGCCACAAAATTACGCACAATCCGTAGAAATTCATTAGAATTCTTTTCAATCTTTAATTCAGTAGCTGAAGCTGAAAAATCGACAGTGATTATAGGAAATGCTTCTGCCGTTCCTGTATTATTTATTGTTGCAGAATCGTTTGAAATCGTTGCAGAACTTTCTGTTATGGAATAAGCAAATGGATCCGGGCAAAGGAATTCAATTTCTGCCACCCGCTTTGCAAAGATCCCTTCAAAATCTGTATTTTCGATTACAACCGCATAATATTTCTTATCAGTTTCATCATCAAAAATCAGTTCTTGTGGTCCATTTTTGGGATTCAGCCACGAAGCCAAATCCCTTATTTTTGTTCTGAAATTAAAAAGAGAAGCACCGAAAAGGTTAATTTCAACCGTTATTCTCCGCTCCATAAACCGAAAACCAAAGTAATGAACCCCATTTTTTGATGGCGCTTGTGCCGTTCGGCTTTCAATCTCCGGGAGTGTATCACGACCTTGTATATTCGAGATTCTTATCCCTTTTGATGTTGAATGAATCCCATTAAAGGAAAATCCCCAACTCATGGGCTAACACCCCCTACACGTAAAGACCTGCTTTCTAAGCTTGCCAGTTTTTGAGAAATGCACCTTGCATCATTTTCAGTTCGGACATTAGGCATAATTAGCTGAATGGTTTTATTGACCACTCCTGCTGCAGCACTTGAAGCAGTTTGTGCAGAATGAACTTTCTGCTTGGAAATGTCTAACCTGGCATCTTGCAAAGGTTTCCTTGTGCCGATTGCAACAGTTTCCCCTACTTGGGTAGCTGCTTTCATCAGTTGTTTAGCCCTTGCTAAAAGTCCATCTTCTAAACCTTCCGTAAAGAATGAACCCAATTCAATTGCTACCCTTGAAGGGCTATGAATATCTAAAGCGCTCTGGATCTTGCTTGCAATACTTTTCGCAATGCTTCTGGCAGTGTCCATAAGATCCCCGAATTTGCCCCACAATCCACGAATAAGCCCGCTTATGATGTTTCGCCCTACCGATTCAAGATTGACACCTTGAAGCCATTTTTGCGCTTGATTCCATATGTCAATGATCTTCTGTTTGACTTCATAAAGCTTTTCTTGAATCCCTTGCCTTAAAGCAACAAACTTATCAACGGCAGTTATGCGAATGACTTCAGCTGTGTTTTGGACAGCATTTTTCGCTTCGTTGAATGAATTTTGCACTTTAGTTTTTATGAAATTGTAAATTTCATTGGTTTTTTCCTTCAGGGATTGCCATTTTCCAGAAACATAGCTTCGTATATTCTCAGCTGCATTGCTTGCAGTGTTTTTCATGCCCTGCCAAGTATTGGAGAAAAATGTTTTTATACCATTCCATGTATTTTCTGTTACTGTTTTGGCAGCTTTCCAAGTTTTATCTATGAAATCAGATATGAACTTTAGGGATTGCTCAAATAAAATCTTGGTTAAACTCCACATGTTAGAAAGGAAGTTTTTTACCTGGCCCCATTTTTCAGTCGTCCATTTGCTTATGGAATCCCAATTTTCATAGATTAAGAGTGCTAAAGCTACAACAATTCCCGAAATGATACCAACAGGGCCTGTGAGTGCAAGCATTGCAGTTCTGATTAATGGGAATATCGCCTTTACTTTAGATAACCATTGCCACGCTGTTGTTAGTGGACCAATCATTGCCCCTAATACGGTTAGAAACGGCCCTATTGCAGCCGCTATTAGTCCAATTCCAACAGTTATTGCCTGCATAACAGGATCCATTTTTGCAAAGGCATCAGAAACAAATTGGATTGCTTGGGAGACATACGGGAGAACTGCCATGGCAAAGTCTAAAAGAACTTTCCCTAAAGGCTCCAGGGCAATCAAAGCTTCCCTTGTGAATTGCTTCCACTTGGTTCCAAAGGATTCTTCAGTTACCCGGTTCATTTCATCCATGGAACCTTTGACTCCTTTGACCCCTCCATCAATATTTCCAAGGGCATACATGGCATCTGCTTCAAGATCTTCCCACTTGGTCCCGTATAGACCAACACCGATTTCATTAGCTTTAACCTGATCATCCATTCCTTTTAATTCCGCTATGACCGCATTGTGAACATCTTTAACCGTACCCTTACCTGCTAAGAAATCTTTCCATACCTTCTTTGTACTTTTGGACATTTGACCCATAGCATCAGAAGTTGATTTGGATCCGTCTTTAATTTTGATTTGAAATTCCTTCATTGCATCATTGATGTAATCGAGGTTATACACTCCGGCTTTACTGCCTTGTTCTAACAGCTGAAAGTATTCAGAAGCAGAAAAACCCATTTCAGCAAACAAAGGCGCATATTCGCTGAGATTATCAAACATTTCATTAGAGAAGTTCAGTCCGTTCTGCGCCCCATGTGCCATGAGATCAAATGCCTCTTCTGCAGAAATTCCAAACCCTTTTATAAGGTTTCCTCCAGCCCTTGTAACCTCATTTACATCTGCATCAAAGGTTTGGGCCAAGTTCATGGCTGATTTTGTTACGGTTTCAAGTTCTTCTTGATCCAATCCCTTGATATTTTGCCGGGTTTGAATCAAGGCGTTTGAAACATCTTCAAGGCTTTCACCGAATCCCGCTGTATAAATGTTTTTGGCTGTTTTGGTTAGTCTTTCAGCCTCTCCTTTGGTAAGTCCCAAACTATTTCTTATTTTCGCTTGTGCATCACTAACGGAAGTTGCAGCAGCAATCCCAGCAGCTCCCATTGCAGTAAGAGGAACCGTTACGGCCTTGGACATGGTTTCCCCAATGGATCCCATTCTGTCAGCTACATCTTGTACCCGGTTTTCAATCTGCTGAAGCCCTGACTCCACGTTATTTGTGTTTATTTCTGTATTGATGACAATGCGCCCATCACTCGAAGCCATGTTTTCACCTACCCTTTTTGTAGGATTTCTTTAACGCGTTACCTATCGCTGTTAAAGTTGCATCAGCTTCTTCAAGGGAAGGCCATTCATTTTTGAGCCTATAAATCCGCTTCAATTCAATAATCCTGTTCCGTTCTTGCTGGTTGTATTTAGTAGGTGCAGGGATTTTCTGCGCTCTAATTGCCACAACCTCTTTAAATTTCGTATTATCAGATAAGCTATCTAATAATGCCAAAAACTTCTGCCAATGCAGTTTGCCTTGCATTTCAAAAAGGTCAATCTTGTAATCTTGGAGGAACGAAGCATAAATAAAGGCAGTATCTTGTTCAAAATCAAAATAGCTTTTTCCACCGTTTTCAGGTTTCTTAGGAAATAGGATTTCGTCAAAAAGAAAGCCTATCAATTGGCTTATCTCGAAAATAGAGAGTTCCAATTCATAGGCATTTTTCACAAGCATTTCAAATAGAATATCAAGCTTTTCTATTTCATCAAACGTTTCATCAGATAGGAGTTCAGAAACCCGTAGAACATTATCAAAGGCAAGATTTAGCTTAATTATTTGGCCTTGAAATTCTGTTTCATCTATAAATCTTTCCGTAAGTTTCATAAGCTTTATTTCCCTGTGTAATAGGCTTTTTCTCTCTTTTTAAAGGCCTGCATTCTCTTTCCGACTACTTCCATCAGCTGCATGATAATATCAGCCATAACAAGCAATGAATTCCCAGTATCTTTATAGACCTTTTCAAAGGATCCTTCACCCAAAAGAAGTTCCACAACGCTAAACATAATTTCGTAATTCTCTTTTTCCGCTGACTTTTGTTCTTTATCCGTCATTTTGGAATAATCCCTTTCGCTCATTTTCACGGATTCTTTACGGAACTTTCTAAAGACCTTGTCATATTCCCTCAATTTCGCATCATTGAGATACATTCTATAAATCTTGTCTGCAATCTTAACTTCTTCATAAGTTTTTTGAACATCAATTTTGATTGCCATTGTTTTGCTCCCCTTTGTCAGGTAGGTTTGATTAATTAAGCACCTGTTGTTGGTGGCGTGTAAGTTGGTTTTCCATTGAAATGCACCTCAAAGCTGAATGTACTTTTTTCATTAGCAGCTCCTGAACCTGCAACTATATTTGCAATAGTTGCCCAACCTTCAAATGATCCCCCGTCAGGTTCAGTCCAACGGAAATTAGTTTTTCGTGCTTCCCCCATTTCAATTTGAAGGCCAGCAATAAAATCTTGAGCAGCATCACCATATTTTCTGTGGCCCTCAAAGGCAATTACTAATTGTGCACTTGTTACATCAGAAGAACCGAACCCATCACCATCAAAATAAGGAGTTTGATCAATTTCCTCATTCCATTGTGGATCGAATGTGTTGATACCAGCTGCAACCCGCTCATAAGTTGAAGCAGTTCCGCTTATATCCTGTGCTGTATCAATTTCAAATTTGTGTGCTGAATTGAGTTCAAAACCCGCCATTCATAATCCCCCCCTAATTTTTAGTTATAGTGGCATTAAATAATGCTGAATAGATATAACTGCCCCGGCTGTCTTTCTCAACCAAAATAGGCATTGTATAAATCTCTGACTTAATAAATTGATAGGATCCTTCAGCAGAAGTAACCGCATTCGGTCCCAATTCATCAAGGTAAATGGTTAATTGATTCATAGTATCGATGGCTTGGCCTTGATTTTGATGTTTAACAAGGATTTGAAAGGCTATGATCCAATCCCTTGAATCGTCCAAATATCGCTCCAAAGGTGCAGCTGGCGTTCTTCTGATTGTGATAGCATTTAAATCCTCTGGCAGAACATCAACTGACAGAGAGTCAAATAAAGAAAAGTTTTCTTCCAAGTGATTTGCCATGTCATCAATAAAATCTGAAGGCATTGGGAAAAATCATCCCTTTCTTACAAGTGCCGATTAATGGCCTGTTGTGTCATGCGCACCCAATCACTAAGGAACCTGGCTTTTGCAGCTTCAAACCATAGCCCTTGTGCATTTGGGTTTGCATCTTTGGAGAAGTTATATTGCGGGTTGTAATAAAGCTTTCTGGCATATGGTTGATCCCAAATAATCTTTCCATTTCCGATTTGTGAAGCCCGAATCCCTGAACGTTCAAGTTCCCCGGTATCTTTGGGAATGAAATAGTTTGAACCCTTCAAAACTTCCTGATCCAGCTGTGTCTGTCCAGCATCTACCGCTTCTTCAACCCGTTGTTGGATATTCCCCAATTCCAAATTCACGCTGAAACTGATCATATTAACTCCACCTCATAATGATGAAGGGTGTCGGTATACAGAGGATTAACCCGCTGAACTTGCATCGGTACGCCCTGGAATGTCACCTTTGATTTTTCCTTGAATTCAAATATGCCAGAGGAACTTGAATTATTTTGGTCAAAGAATAATAGGGCTTTTACACTTTTGCTTTCTGTATCTCCTGCCCGGCTAAAGCTTTTTTCAAAGTTGATCCTGATGTTTTTTAGGGTGACGGCAGGCAAATAAGTTTCACCATACCGCCCATTCTCTTCAAACTGTTCATAAGTAGCTTCATGGATTAATAGATTCCGGGGAATCGGCCTTATTCTTAGCATCTAACCTCAACTCCCATGTACAGCAATCCCGTTGGCCTTAAAAAACTGCGGGCCATTTCAGAAACTACTTTCACACCGGATCCTTTGGTATAAATAAAGCCCCCTACACTAACTGAAGAAGGGGAACCGCCATGAACTGACAATTCCCCACCTTCTGAATACATAAATTCAATTTGGGCTGCAACCGCCTTTTTAACATTGTTTCTAATTAGTTCTGGCTTATGTGAAAGGTCTACTCTGACTAACCGATAATTTGTTATCATATCAACGACATCTGAAGCCCTTTCTTCAAGCATTGTGAAGGTTTCAGCATCCATGGGAGTACCTTTGTACACATCATTATAAAAAGCCTGATCAATATAAGGCATGACTACTCATCCTTCTTACCTTCAGGCTTTTTAGCTTGACCTTGGTTCTTCTTTTTAGGCTCTTTAGATTCCTCAACTGTATAACCTTTATTCTTAAACCACTCGACCAACCATTTATTATCGGTTTCAGCCTCTCCATTAACAAATTGAAGGGATGCGCTATTCCCATTGTAATTAGGGTTAGGGCTTTTAATTTTAACCATATAAAAAGCTCCCTTCTTTATTGAACTTTAATATTTCGGAGAACACCGGCTTTTCGGGTAGCTTTAAGGGCTACAGCAGCCACCATTTCAACCTCGCCTGTCTTAACCGCTCCTGGAGAGTTGAAATCAGGCAAGAAAGTACGAATTACTTTATTACCGGTAGGTGATACACCATGAAATCCATCCATTCCAAGGGAAACAGCATAAAGATCTGTTAATCCTGTTTGCTCGGTACCAACCGTACGATTAATGATTGGAACAACTGGAATTGTTGAAGTACCGTCATAGAAATACTCAAGATCAACCAGTGGGATTCCATCATACCCTGTTACTGTGCGTCCAAAGCCATCCTCAGATTTTGTAGCATAACCAGCCCGGCGGGCAACCGATTTGATTTTGGTGATTAATTTACTGTTCCCCATCAGCATCGTTGGCCGGCCATCTAGTTCCGCTAAGAAATTATCGATTTCATCCAACAAAGCAAACTTCTTACTTTCTAATCCTGCTTCATCTGAGATATCAATTACAGAATCAGTGTTTAATTCTGTATTAGAACCAGTAAGCGCCTTGTCTAACCCATCAAACGCTTTGGAATCGACAGCTGAATCTCCATTAATTACAGTGTAATGAAACAGATTGGCAGCACCTTTAATCTTTTGCTGCATTTGAAAATTCATTTCGTTGATTTGACCACTAGTATCTTGAATTACACGGTCAATTTTAAACGCTCCACCAAATATTTTAAGATTCACATATTGGTTTTCGCGGTCTGCTTCATTTGCTGTGTATTCGCTATTAATTTCACGGAAACCAGCAGTTGAAGGAGTTTTTAAACGGGTGTAACCGTATGTTAAAGTTGATCCACCTGTACCAGGTGAAACAGCATTATCGAATGTTAGCTGATCTAATAGGAAGGAAGCACGACGAAATTCATCGATAACCTGCTGGTCAATATGGTCTGCCATTCCAACCTTTGCTTGCTCTAAAGTAATTGGCATGAGCAATCATCTCCTAATCTTAATTATTGGTTGTTGAAAACCTTTGATTTAGTGCATCTAAAAGAGTGCTAGGCTCACCACCTGAAGTGGTTTGGTGTTGTCCTTGAGAGAATGTTGGCTTACTTACCTGCTGCTCTGTTTCAAATAAATAAGCATCGCTTTTCTGCAATGCTTTCAACTGATCTTCCAAGCCAAGGAGCTTATCTCCATCAAGCTTGATAGAATCCTTATTTAAAAGAGCTTCAACTGCTTTAGGGTTCTTGGCCTTTGCACCCGTTAATGCCGTTTTAAGGGCAAAATTAAAAGCCTGATCTTGGATCTTGGCTTCATAGTCTTGAACAGTCTTTTTATTTAAGTCGGTAAGTTCTTGAATCTTGGCTGTTAATTCCTCATTGCCTGTAGCTTTGGCTTTAAGATCTTCAAGCTGAGAGTCGCGATCTTTTAGCTGTTTTTTAAGATCCTTTGCGTTATCAAGGGCATCATCAAACTTGCTTTTCGGGATCCAATTTCCATCAGAAACAATCGCAATCTTATTATCTCCCACTTTTTCCATGACTTGCTTATAAAGTTCTTCACCAAGTAATTCTTTTAAATCCATCTATATTAATCTCCTTTTTAATGTTTTTTAACGTGTCACACCTCACGCAAAAGGTTCCGTTTCTTTATGGCGTCTAACCTTTAAAAAGACGCACTACTATTAATAAGCCTTTTCTCGCTCATACCGCCTTGTTCGGCCAGTATCGTCAATAAAATCTCTCATGTTAGCTTGTCGCTGCCGTACTTTCTTTTTAGCAGCATCAATGGCTTCAGATTCACCCAGGGCTTCAGCAACGGCTAATTGTCTTTTAGCTTTCCTGATTTCCCTTTCTAAGTGCCTCTGTTTCTGGCTTTCCTCGTAGGCCTTCCTGTTTTCTGCAGCTGGGTAAGGCCTATAGACACGCTTTGAAAAACCTTCAATAAAGGGATAAAAAACATGCCGGCAATTAATCCCCCTAAGTCCATCGGGTTCGCCATAGCTAGTAGATGAAAGAGGAGGGTATTTATTACTGCTCCCTGATCTTGAAAAGATTTTCCCCTGGTACTTTGCACATTTTGGCCTTGCTCCTATATGGGAACTGACTTCAACCAAATCTGCGCCGTATTCTTCCATTCGAGCAAATTGCATTTCATTGGCAACACTGTTTGACATTGACCTTGTAACCATAGATACATAGGCTTCCGTTGACATTTTGGCCCCATCTTTTCGAATAAGAGCAGGAACTCCGTGTTCTGCCCATCTTGCAGCTGTCTCTGCCAGCGCTTGTCTTGGTGTTTTTGTGCCGGCCAAGACCTTTCCTGTTGTTTCATTCAAGATATTTAAATATATTTGCTGAGACTGATTTAACATAGTTGTATTGATCAGGTTGAAAGATTCCCTTGCTTGCCTTTGAAAAGACACTAATACCGCTTCAAGAACAGGGCTTTCTTTAGGTAAAGGAGGTTGCAGCAAGATTCCTTGAGCAACAGCTTCTATCAGTTCCATTTCTGAATCAGTGACAGCCTCATATCCAGCTTCCTCAAGCATAGCTGTTACAGTTTCTACCGAAAGTTCCGCGTATTTTGCTATGGTTATAATATTTTGCTGTGTTAATTTTCCTAATTGTCCAAGCTTCTCGGTTTGCCACCTTTCTACATCTTCTTCCAGCAGGCTTTTTCCTTGTTTCAGGATCTTGGCTATGTTTAAAAGGATTTCTTCCTCAATAGATAGAAAGACTTCGATAACAGGCATTGTTAATTGCTGCTGCCTTAGTGGTTCCATTAGGTCCCTCCCTGGTCTTGTCTATCTTTGTTAAGACCAAAGAAATCAATTGCTTCAGCCGTTGCTGTTTCATTTTCTTCTGCAATTTCCTTCAGTAATTGCTCAGCTTCTTCTTCTGAAAAACCATGGATCTTCATAATCGCCTTTTTCTTAGAAGTCAGTTGATTGGTAACCAGCTGAACCTGCTTTGCAATCTCTGCGTTTTGGTCTTCTGCTATAGAATCATCAAAAGCAACTGTGACTTCATATTCTCCTTCTGGCCGAGAAAATAACTGATATAACTCAGCGACCTGAATGATACATTCGACTAGTTCCTGAATGCCTGCTTCAATGAGGTTTTCATGACTTTGCTTCGTACGGAAAGTCTTAGAGTTTTCCGAAACAACCTCTGTTGCTGTCTTAACTCCCTGGCCATCAAAAGTGAATGCACCTGAAGAGAAGCCTATTTGCATTGCCAAGACATTGAGCAAGGAATTGATAGCTGAAATATGTTCCTCTACTCGAAGTGTTGCTGAAATGTCTGCTATTTTATTGGCATCCATATCGCCAAGAGCCATTGCCTGGTAAACTTCATCTTCGGCATCAAAATAACGGTGCATCTGACCAGTTAGTGGGTCAATAACGGTTTGAATAGCTGTATCCGGTACTAAGATCCTCTTTTTCCCAAGCTTGAATTCCCGTTGATAGGAGTCAAAAGCGATATCCAAGGAGTGCAGCGTATCAAGTGCATTAGCGAAAATCGAAATACCTAATGGACTTGTAGTATCCAAGTTATTGGCTATGTTTGGCTTAAAGTAGACAAAACCCGGTCGCTTGTAATTGGATATCCTAATCTCCTCTTCAAGATTCGGGAAAAATTGCTTCAGTGGAACCTTAACCCCTAATTCCTCACCTGGATTATTTTCATAGACTTCATTCCGGATTAGATAGGTCTCCCCATCCCACAGGTGCCATTCCAGGTGAGTGTATTTCTTTCCTTTCTTAGAGAATTCATTTATGAAAACAGCCTCTCGAATGGTGTTATGGTCCCAGCTAATCGGGATAAAACAATCAGCTGTTACATAGGAGAGCTTTAATTTTCCATCCTCTACATAAGGCTTGATCACCATGCCACCCATAGCAAACTGGTATTCTAAGTAATCCTGAAATTTCTTAACGAAATTATTATTCTTAAAGACATCATGAATGTTCTCAGACAAAGTCTTGTCTGAAATATTTATCTCGCAGCGCTCATTAAAGATTAATGTGGCTAGCTCCTGTGAAACCACCTTTGGCATGTTCAAGGAAGCCATACGGCGTTTTTTCTGCCCAGAAATCGTTGTATATTTGATATCATGCCATTCGCTAAAATACCCTTTATAGAGAGCTTTCCAATTCCCAATATCTTTGTAGAAATCCTCATTAATCTGGATATCCTTGTGATCAGCCAGCTTCTGAATACCTTTAATTAATCCCATTCTGTACATCACCTGCCTTATGCGGGCCAGCATGTTTTTAAACATCGGTTGTCACCGCCTTAATATTTCAATCCAAGCTTCCTCAAATTATCCTGAACATAATATTGGAATGCATCGCAGGTATGATCATCAATCTTTATAACCTTCGGATCATCGCTCTGTAAGGTATCAGCATCCCATTGGTATTTTTTATGTTCAGTCAGGAAAATCTCATTGGCTGCTGTTTTAAGCACAAAAAAACGCCCCTGAGCTAATAAGTCCTGGACGTTGTCGATCATATCTATTTTCTTTTTCTTAACTACCGGATGAAGACGTATTCCATAATCTTTAAAGAATTGGTTCCGCAAAGCTCCCTCTGCAGAATCGATGGTTTGCTGATCAAAGTGCCGATGATAGGTTTGCTGGATTTTATCCATCCATTCTCTTAAATCCTTTGACAGCTCGCTCGGAGCCTTTTTTACGACTTTATTTTCCGGGCTATAGTAAAAGGTATCAAGTAGAATTACATTCCGTTTTTTCGTAAATCCGAAGGCCAAGAATGTGGTCGCAGAAACTTGGTGCCCTGTATCAATGGCAATATCGATAAGAACAATATCGTCATCTTTCGGCAGCTCATCGATCTCTTTAAAATGAGCCATATTGTACACCATGTCACCAAGACCAATAACCTCACCGGCATACATCCAACGCCAGTAATCCTCATCATTCTCTTTGTACTTCTCAATCTTCCGGATCATCTGCTCGGATAAAAACCCTTTTTTATCATCAAGGTACGTTGAATGATGAATGAAATAATCATCATCCCTGGCCTTAGTTTCTAACCACTCATTAATCCAACTATAAGGATTTCTGGGAGGGTTGTATGAGAAATATACCTTAACCTCTTTGCCTTCAATCTCCTGCCGGATAAAGGTATCTTCTACAATATCAATATCTTCCACACCTGCAAATTCAGCAGCTTCCTCAAACCAGAGGGCCATGACATACCCTTTTGCTATTTTGGCCGACTTAATCTTCATTGGATCGTCAACGCCATAAAAATAAAAGGCTGTATTGGTGGCCTTATGACGAATTATGAGGGGAGACTTTCCGAAATAGAACTCATCCTCAACACCAAGCATGTAAATGGCCCATTTAATCTGCTCATAAATAGAGGTAGAAAGATATTTTCCTACTTTCCTTAAACAAACGACATTGCCCTGGTCATCTTCCAAAAAATCAACCACAAGCTTAAGACTAATCACTGAGGATTTCATTGAGGAACGGCCGCCTTTTGCGACTATATGAGACTGTTCAGCAAGCCAGAGGGAATAGAAATTGACGTTCATTAGATCCATGACATTAATTGTGTTGACTGTCATTTTCTAACGCCTTCCTCATTGCTTCTTTGTCATTAACAATAACGACCTTGCTGGCATCTCCACCCTCTTGTTTGATTTCAGCTTTAGTTTTCTCAATATTAGCCCTCATAAGTTCAAGTTTCATCCTGCGCTCATCATGAATGTGTGCCATCTCATCAAATTGCTTAATAAGGGAACGCAGCTCACCCATAGCCCTGGACTGAGCATTTAAAAAGTTAGCATGCTTATCCCAAGCGAATTGATATTCCCATTCTCTTTCCTCGCCAAAATTTGAGTCCTTTTTCTTTTTTAAGACCTTAGTTATATCGTCTTTGTTTTCAACAAACATGATTTTCTGTGCACGAATAATAGCAGCATATTGAATCTGTATTTGATCCCAGATTAAATCAGCTGGGGAATGCTCCTGCAAATGGTTCATGATTTCTAATGATTCATCTGGAAGGAACTTAGAAAACAATCCATGAGTAACTGCATTTGAGTTTCCTTTTGGTGCAGCTCCTCCTCTGTTGCCTTTTGCATTGATATTTCCTTTTGGAGCACCTCGCTTTTTTGTGTGCACACCTTTTTCTTTTGGTGCACCCCTTTCACGTTTCCAGCCATATCTCTTTTTCCACGACTTGACAGTATTCAGTGACACCTGATATTTCTCAGCAATGTCTTTGTACTTCATGCCTTTGACGTAATCTTTTTCAGCTTGAACATATTTCTCAGCCATGCTACATCACCCGCCACCTCCTGGTATTTGTGTTTGTTTTGAATAAAGAAAAAAAGCACCCCGAAGGATGCTATATTTACCACGATTACAAGCCACTAACTGCAGAGGCTCTTGCAGGTTTTGCAAAGCTTATTCTTGTCACAAGGTTCATGTTGATTGCAGTCTCTGCTTTACTATCAATGTACCAACCAGAATGACTGGTTAACTTGTTAAGCAATTGTTCTGCAGATTCCCCTTCTATTTCTAAAGTTTTAGAATTCTCATGGTCGAAGCTAAATCTTACTTTGAATTTTTTCATCTATTACACCCCCCTTTACACCACTATTCGACAAAAGGAGATATTTTCCTGTAAATAATTCACTTGAATATGTATCATCGAACAAATATAGAGGAAGCAGCTTATTACCGCCTCCCCGTCCTGCCTTCAAGTCTAGCAAGCAGATTTATGTTTTAGCAACTTCGTATCATTTGTACCATTTTTAACATTTGGAACACATTCACTCATTTTCTTAACAATAGAATCTTTAATACGTCCGATGTGGGTATGTGACAGCCCCATATGCATAGCAATCCAACGATAACTTTTCCCCTCAAGCAGCCAATGAAGAACCTCGATCTCCCTATCATCCGTAATAAGATGCATCCGATCCTGAATAACAGAAATCTTTTCTTCGTACTTATGAATAACTGAAAATCGCTTCTCCCTGCGTACACACTCTCTATAAACAGGGTCGCTTGTGGTGCCTTGAACTTTTGGCATCCCAGCTGCATCTCCATATTGAGCAGTGAGCCCTTCTCCTGCACCTTTCATTGAGTCCCTGAGTATCTTAATTGAGTTTATCATCCAATGATAGTCCTTAAGAATGGATTCTATTTGTTTGCTGGCAGCTTCTTTCATTAAAAACACTCCTTTGGATAAAATAAAAATGGACACCAAACAACGCTTAATACGCCATTCAGTGCCCCTGGTTGTTCCAGTAGACTTATTTTGTTTTTTTATGAATTTTTTATTGAGCAATTAAAAATAATAAATCTAATAAATACAAAGGAGATGAACAGCTATGACATACCACAAAATGATTCGAAGTGTCCTTGGTGTTGATGTACGCCCCCGTTCCAGCAATGAACTAGATAATACTTTCACACACGATCCCTTTGCAAACCCAATAATACATAAACAAATAAACGGTACTGAAATTGTGCCAATTAATCTTAGAAAGTTATGGGGTAAATAAATTGTACCTATAACTTGATCGAATAATTCAATTCATAATGAGAAGGCTTCCCTGATTGCCAGGAAATCACTTGTTTACCATACCCTTTTGGCGGGGTATCGGCTAATACTAGATGGCCGTCTTTTACGATATACACTGCATTTTTCATTAAATCGATTTCAGCTGTCATTTTTTCTATATTGGTTTTCACCAGGAACCCCTCCCATGTGTTAAAATTATATTAGGTCGGCCGGGAGAAATCCTGGCTTTTTCTTATTACTAATTTTTGTCGTTTTTTGACAAGTTTTGTCGAAATCATTTAATGTTTTTCCTTTATCTGTAATAATGGTTCCTGGACTTTTATTATTTAAAGGAGCAAAATAATGTGTCGTTTCTGCCGAGAGCTTAGAAAAAAGATTAAATTTTATAGAAAAGTGCTTTTGGAAACCGGATTAAGAAAAGGGTTAGATGACCCTGAAACTATAAGAAACAGTCAATCTCTTGATAAATTAATTTTCAAGTATCAATCAAAATGCAGATAACATTTTAAATTTCAAATAAGAGTCGAGATACAAATTCTCTGTTTCATTTTTTATAAAAACACTAATTAATATTTAAAATCCAAATGGCCATTCACAAACATATGCTAATATCCTAATAGAATTTTAAAATGGACTAATATGAATTCCTTCATTCTCTCGCCAATCTGCGTAGAGTATACGTTTAACATTATCATAGCCATTGGTAGTTAATTGATTATCTAACCACTGTTGATCAAATCCGAGTTCATGTAAATTATCCCTTAATACTTCCCCATCTATAATTAACGCTGTTGGGAGGTATACTGAACTTTCTAGAAGACTGAGATCTTGCTTGTCTGGTTTTTGATACTTCGATTGTAATAATATACTTATTTGCCCATTAGCTTCCAATATACCGTATTTGACTTCGCGAACAGAAAAAACCTGATTTTGTCGAAGTATACTTAATACTTGATTTACATCCAATTTGTTCTTTTTAAGTAACTTTCTATCCATTACACCATCCCGAATAATGATGTTAGGATCGCCCAATAAGAGAGAACGTGTCGATTTATTTTTTAGAGTCAAGAACTCTATCCCCAACATGAGAAGCGTCCACAATCCGATGGCATATAAAAAGTGAAAAATCCCTACCTTATTTTCATAAATGGTATTTCCTAAAAAATCTCCAAGTACTAACACAAAAACTAAGTGAAACGGGGTTAACTGATAGATGGATGTTCTGCCTGTTATGATAATGATAAAAAATAAAGTTGCAAAACCAACGATGACTTTGATCGTCAGTAAACCAATATTAACTTCTTCCAAAGTTTTTTCCTCCAATTTAAATTTTACTTAGTTGTAAGATCTTGAGGTTTAGATAAAGAGGCTAGTTTTAGTATTAAAGCTCGAGTTACAATTCCAACAATGATGTAATATATGAATGAATATCTGTATCTCCACTCTAAATAATTAACAAGTTTGACCCACTCGCAAAAGGGTTCACCTATATAGGCATCCATGTTCTAAAATATTGATATAACAACATGTAAGCTACAGGTACCATTGAAAAATCAAAAGGAAAGGCCCGAGGAATAAAAGGTAGGAATGCAATGGGGTAATCCCAAAAACTATATTGTGCACCAACTACATCTAATAAGGTTGTTGTCAAGATAATTATGGTACCAAATAACAAAATTTCTAAAATATTGTCTCGTTTAACAAGTTTAGCCCATATAACCCAAGGCACAACTAAAAAAACGACTAGTATCCACCATTCCCAAGTTAAAAACTCATTTTTTAGCCAACCATTTAATTCTAAATGATACAGCTTATCTTCTAATAAACGTATTTCATTAAGATTTTCAAATATATTATCTATTGATATCACCCCTATATTTAAATTAAAAGGTAACAGATATTTTTGAATTCAAACTCTTTGAACTGCCTTTTTAGTATTACCGTTTTTTAGTAATGAATTCCATCGTAAATAAGAAAAAAACCCATGTTGAAAGTTCTTCTAACACGGGTTTTCGACTTTTTTCAAATGATAAAAACAATGAAATTTTTTAAATCTAGATTTAAGATAGAACAATAAAAACAGAATACATCAACTTATAATAATGAAGAAAGCAGGCGGGCACTCTGTTCAACAATGCGCTCGGTCAGGGGGCGTTCCAGCAAGTCTTCAATATTTAATGGAATAGAGTCCATTAGATCACGTTCGAACTGATCTGTGAGTTCCCTCGCCACATCAGTACTGTACAAGACTTGACATACCTCATAATTCAGGCGAAAACTTCTCATATCATAGTTTGCTGAGCCTACGGCAGCAATCTCCTCATCTATAGTCAACACCTTGGTATGAATCATTCCTTTGTCGTACTGGTAGATTTGTACACCAGCTTCTATAAGTTCCCCATAATAAGTACGGCTTGCAAATTCCACGATTTTTTGATTATTGTGGCGAGGAACCAGCAATCTTACGCTCACACCTCGAGCTACTGCTGTCTTTAATGCCATGATAATATCTGTTTCCGGTACAAAATAGGGTGTTGTTATATCAATAGTCTTAGTCGCCTGTGTTATACATATAAAGTAAGTTTGACGAATAAATGGGGTAGGAATTCCAGGGTTTCCTTCCAACGTATGGATATACGCTTTTTGCAATGTCCTTGTTTTTGGCGATATGTCTATCTCATTATAATCTAGGGTGCTCAACTCCGATCCCAATTCGGCTGACCATCCGACATGATCTTCTCTTCCGATTGGATTGATTACATCAGACTTTGTTTTCGGGTTAGTTTTTGATTTTATTTTTTCCGGCACTGCCATATTCCAATGAACATCAAAGACAGTCTGTAAATCGACCAATGCATCTCCTATGATTTGCAAGTGGGTATCCCGCCAGAAGCCAACGTCAGGCTTCAATCCTGTATATTCATATCCTACGTTCATGCATCCAGTAAAAGCTACTTTTTCGTCAATTGTGACAATTCTACAATGATCCCGATAATTCCAATAAGAAAAGATCCAAGGAAATCGTAAAGGAAATATTGTCCTGCATTCTATCCCTGCTTCGACCATCTGTCGGATTTTTTCACGCGGAAATTTATAACTCCCCAAACCATCTCTCATAAAACGAACCCGCACTCCGTTTACTGCTTTTTCGATTAGTAGTTCCGTGATGCTACTACCAATTTGGTCATTCCTAAATATGAAATATTCCAGATCAATCGTTTTTTGGGCTTTTTGGAGGGATTCAATGAGCTGTTCATATTTTGCTATTCCATTGTCAAATACTTGGACTTGGCCCGTTCGTAGCCCATTCACAGTGAAGTGCCGTAAAGCATCGGCGATTACCGATGCTGAATCACCAAATGTATCAGGTAATTTATTAGATTCACTTTTAGAAGAGGTCAATCTTTTCCGATGAATAAACTTAGGATTTGATATGCTAAGATAAAGCAAGAAACCAATGATAGGAAAAAGAAGGACGATTATTATCCAATTCAAAGCCTTGGCAGGCCTACGCACATCCCGAATTGCTATGATTAAGATAAAAAACGTATTTATCAGGTATAGATAAAAAATCCATTCCAACTAAAAATCCTCCCTTGTTTTTCTCTTAACATTTACAAAAAATGCAGGGAGTATACTTTTAGAATTCGAAAGAATACCTAGTTTACTCTTTTGCTTCCTTGTCTTACTCTTCCAGCCACCTATTTATCTTGGCAACAAACAAATCTAATCCTTCCCTTTCATCAAGATGAAATGCTACACCAGAGAAATCAGGTCCCTGATAATGACAAACGCCCTTGTATTTTTCATGATGACGGATCAGCAGCCGTTCCATCCCTCTGTAAAACTCCAACTCTTCGCCTTGTTTTAGTTCAGCGATTTGATCCTCAAGGGCGAAGGAAAATAAATCTAATTGCTTCATTCCCTCACCGCCTAGTCCCCCTAATAATGCTATTTTTCCCATTCGTAAACATCATTACATTTTTGTTACAAAAACCTACAAAATATGACATTATACCTAAATTATGCTAGTATTTCCTCTGGGCAAATTTTACGAAAGTAAAAGACGCAAAGCCACGGGCCTAAAACAGCTTATTTGTCATGGCAGCCGAGTTGCACACAATATATTACCAATACATTACCTTTCTAGTTTGCCTATTTTTTTAACTAAAGAAAGGGTGTTGAAATTCATGATTTTCCCGACAGTATACAGTAAAGAGCCTGGTCTAAGACATATAATTAAGGATCAAAACTATTGCTTATGTGGCGTTAAATACCATGTCTTTTCTACATTTACAAGAAGTGATTTTAAGAAGATTCAATTTAAAAAAGTAGATAATGTCACCTGCCCTAAGTGTAAAGCCATTATATCTGCTCATCACTCTAAAACTTCTGCATACCGATTTTATTAACTTCAGACGGCATTATGTTTTTCTGAATAACATTTAACGCAGGGACCCTCAACGTAGAAGTAATTTGGCTTTCCACAAATCTTGCAAGTCTTGGAGTAAGTATTCCAACGTTTATTACAGTCCCTGCACTCAAGTAATAAGAGGTTATTTCGATGGCCGATCACAGTCCCCTTGGCCAGACATTTTGGACAGCGAGTAACTAACTTAACATTTGTGATAGTCATTTTTCATATCTCCCTTCAAAACCATTTATTTGGTGCAGCCTCCGCATCAATCTCCCGAAAGGATGCCAGTACAAGCTCATATTTCAGTTCTTCGTAATCACAATCGTTAATACTCTTTCCTGACTGAGCCTTAGAAATATTCAATTCTGACAATCTTTTGATGAGGATATTCCTTTTCTGCTGCATAACGGATTCATAAAGGATCCCCATAGTATCAACTCCCTGATCTTAATAGTTTAAGTTTTTCCTGCAAATCTGCTTTCTTCTTAGCAAGTTCCTGCTGCTCATTCTTTAAAAGTTTAGGCTTTTCATCCTGTAGGTTTCCATCAGAAAACCAATCTGGCAGCATTTCCGTCCGTATTGGCTTGGATCGCATACCCTTAGGTTTATAAGAATTATTGCTTTTAAAAGGCTTAACGTTTTTAGCTGCTTCTTTTGCCTGTTCTCTTGCTACTAAGGCATCATAATGATCCATGATGTATTTTTCACAGTAACCGAAGGCTTTAATGGCTCCATTTGGCTGACGTTCTTTATATTCAGCAAAACACTGTTCAAGCAATTTGATTGTTTGTGACAACGGCATACCACGGGCGACAATCCGGGCGATTGCTTCATAATCTTTTGTTGTTGGGTAAACAGAACGTCCTTCTTGTATCGTTCGTAACTCTATGAATCTTTCAGCAATAATATCTACTGGGTCATTTTCTTTAGTAATAGTAATAGTAGTATTATTTATCTTTGTAATATCTTTATTAGAGTGGACACTTTTGTCCACATAACTGGACATTTCTGTCCACTCTGGGCTGGACGTTTTTGTCCGGTCTCCATCAGACTGGACATTTTTGTCCACTCTCTCTTTATTGTATTTTTTGGAGTTTTTCACAGTTAAAATGTAGCCATAAGGAGCACGGGTGATCTTTATGTAACCATGTGTTTCCAGATCATCCAGCCACCTTTGAACAGTTCTTTCGCTCACTCCAAAAGGTTCTGCCAACTCGGAGCGTTTTAATGGCTTATTTCCTAACACGATGCCCCAGGTTACTCCATCTCGTTCAATTTCTTTTGTAGTGGAGCTGACGCACCAGAGAAAAAGCCACAATGCTGATCCAATTTTTTTGTAATGTTTCGGCTCTAATAATCCTGAATAGGTCGGAAATGGATAACTTTCGGGCACCGTATCACCTACTTCCTATGGACATTTTTATGACATGGCACGCATAAGGTTAGACCATTTGAAACTTCGAATCTTAAATTCTCATATTTAGCAAACGGTTTTATATGATGAGCGTTTAACTCTCCCCCAACTTGCCCACAATGCTGACATGTGTATTTGTCTCTTTCCAAAACCAAAGTTCGCCATTCTTTATATTTACCGGAGCTCCTAATATCCTTATTTGTCTGCTCCCAGGGTGGTTTACTGCCTATCCATATCAAGATTTCCCCATCAATTACCGAAGCATGAGAATTTGGTACGGACACCCCTGAACATTTTAGGAACTCCACTTCCGTTATCTTTCCTAAAATGAAACTGCATTCCCAACAATAATGTTTTTGCTCCTCTGGTATGTGTGGATCAGATTCCCCGATAGTTTCATCGCATCTATCACATTTGAATATAAAATACTTTGAAAATACATCTCCGTTTGGTATACGAATGGTCTTAACAAGCATGTGACTCACTCCCTCTCACAGACAGCAAATCCGTTTTTAACCCCTTTTACTTTGTAATCCGGATACCGCCGCATATACTCTAAAACAAGCATTTTCAAGTGTTCTTTATCTTTAGCCTCCTCCCAGATCCATGCTGGAAGGAGGATATTTGTTTTGTTACTCTGCATCTTCAAAATCTATGTCCAATGATTCCTGGGCGGACATATTTTTGCTAGTTTTTTTCTTCTTTTGATCCGTGTCAATAATTTCAGGCTCTTCATCTGATACATGCTCTTGCTTGCTTGGAGAGTCGTACTGAATTGGCTCATCAAACTCATTAGCCTCATCCGTAATATCTTTTACCTCACGCTCCTGCTCGTCTTCTGAGAATGCTTTTTGCATATCGATGGACAAGATACCCCATTTGCCTAACATGTTCCTAAGAACTGTTTTCATTGCCATGGCATCATAATCAGTACGCCAAACATTATTAAGTGACTTCTTATCTTTTGCCTTGTTATGCTTAATCCTGTGCGCCTCGACCTCATCTCGGGTCCAATAAACCGTTTTTTCAAAGCCATTGACCAACCTAAAGTAGCCACAATAACCGATGACCTTATCACTTTTCCTGGCATCCAAATCAAGGTCAATTTCCTCCGTTAGACGATTCCACTTTAGGAGTTCTCCTTCATATACCGGTATTACATTTATGGCCTTGTACTGGCCACTTCTTAATGCCAGCTGAATGTATCCTTTGTATCCCAGCTGGAACTGTGCTGTCTTATACCCCTTTTTAGAATCATAAAAAGCAACAATCCAGGCGTAACCTAAATTTTTATCAACTGGTAAATCGAGAGATGCAGCAACCATTGCACTGGATACTATGGACATAGGCTCAGCTTCTCTTAGACCAGGATCTCCGTTATATAAATTAAGAACGGATGCCATAAATTGAGGAGCTTTATTGGCCAATACCTGCTCAAATTTCTTTTGCATTGTTGGCGTATTTAATAAACTTTTAAGTCCAAGTGATTGAGCTGATACCTGCTTTGCTGCTGTCTCCTGCCTATTAGCTAATTGATTTTTCAATTCTGTATTAGTCGCCATCAATTAATCTCCTTTACAGCAAATTTTCGGAACGAGGATTCTTTCAAAACTTTTTTGTAAATGTCCGGAAACTTTTCTTTCAGTGCTTTCGAATCCACACTTTTTCTACTCTGATTCTTCCAAGTGACAATAAATTGATCAGTAATACCTGTTTCAGCATCCTTCAATACTTCTCTTAATTTGTTTTCAATTTCGGTTTTTGCTGTTTTAATCAGCTTTTCATCAGATTTCACTTTCTCATATTGAACCAGCAAGTCTTTATAATCAGATGGAAGGACCATTTCTTTATCCTTCACAGCACAAGCGTACTTCTCTTTTAAATACTTCTCAGCTGCACTGGATCCATCTAACACCGGAGCATGCCCTTTCAGTACGTGAAATTCCCAAAAGTGCTTTTCAGCATTGAAAATCATATCGATAAGCTCCTGGTCTCGCTTTACTTCCTTCCAGATGAACTTGTTGCCACCGATAAGAACAGCGATATAACCCTTTTCCTTTTCAGTCACTCCTAGATAATGCTGGAGCTGCACAAGGTAGCTTGCCGGAACTTCTTCGCCTTCCCACTCTTTAGCGAGATACGCACTGGCTGTCTTGCATTCCAAAACCGCTGATTCTCCAACAACTAAACGGTCAACGTTTGCTTTAATAAATGGATACTTGGAATGGCTGTACATGAAATTTGTTCGGCGTACCTTTTTACCTGTACGCTTTTCAAACTCCTTGGCAACCACATTTTCCATTTGATTTCCCCAGTAAATTGCTTCATTATCAGTTTCCTGTGGTTCGACTTGGCCTGTTTTTTCAAGCCAAAGTTCAAAAGGTGTACGAAATTTATTAACTCCAAGAATGATTCCAGCGTCACTCCCGCCGATTCCTTTAGCCCGTTCTTGCAGCCATTCGTACCGGCTCATATCCTTTGTAGGAACTGCATTGTTTAGCGCCAATTCTAGTCCCCCCTTTACCGTCAAGAGCCTATATGCTAAAATGACGGTACAAAATAATTAGCCAATCATTACCGACTCCTGCGCCAACAGGAGTCATTTTTTATGCTGTTCTAAATTCAAATTCCATCACTTCTGTTAAGAACCGATCCAAGTTGTCCTTCAAGATGATTTCACCGTCATATTCCACTATGTCGTCACCATCAAGGATTTCGTCACCAAAATAATCGAATCCTACATGTTCAGGCTGTGTTACCATATTCGGATATCCGGACCGCTCTATTTGGTCAATCATAGGATGATTCATTTTTATCCTCCTCTCTATGTATTAGGTGCTTTATTCACACCGCGATAAGCCGAAACGTAGATGATGGGGGAATGGTAGATATTTGTTCCGACTTATCGCGGCAGGAACAAAGATTCTTGCCGCCCTATTCTAGTGGTGGTAGAATAAGCATATCGATATTTAGTGGCAGTGAGCTGTGGTGAGCTTACTGCTTTTCTTTTTGATTTGAAGTAAAATCTCCAATTAAAATTCCCATGATAAAAATAAAGTAGGTTCCAAAAATCATAGCTAGGACATAGCCCAAGTCCACTTAAGAACCCTCCTTTGAAGTACGTATTCTAACTGCCCAATCAATCTTTACTCCTTGGCTCTTTAATTTCTTAATCAATTGTTCCAGCTTCTCTTTTCTGGTTAGAACCATTGGATTATTCCTCCTATCAACGGCATTAACTGCTGCAATATCATCACTGGATCTACCCCTGTCACAATGGCACATGCCACATCTTTAGCTGAGGTAACATCTGCCCACTTGATTAAAGTAGCGACATCTAATGTTTTTTTATCTGTTTCAAATTTTGAAATACAACTCCGTGAACGATGAAGTTTCTCTGCGATTTCCTCCTGGGTAAGACCTGCTCGCTCCCGGCATGCTTTCAATACTGCGCCGAAAGTCAATCCTTTCTCCCTCCCTTCTATGTTCCAATTTGGAAAGGTTCCAGTATGGAACCGACAAATTAATAGATTGCTATTAAAATTAATAGATGAAAGGAAGTGCACCGAATTTTTTTGAGCCTGGCAGCTTCGTTCGGTGCCTTCGCTCATGAAACTTTTCTAGGAAACCAGTTTTCTATGTAGCTGAGAGCTGATTGAAGTTCCTTTCTCTTAATGTCTTTGTAGCTTGCTACACCAAAACGATCCTTTATTTCCCGATGTAGTTCCCTGAAGAGCTTTGATCGGAAATCTGGATTACTTTCTAGCTCATATACCTTTTGAGCAATTCCTTTCTGCACACGGCGTTGTTCGCCACTGCTAAGAGTGATATGCTCTTCAACTTTATGATCAATTTCATAGACAAGCTTTCTGATTTTGTGTTGTTCAGCTTTAATGATTTGAGTATCCTCCATAAGATCTGCAGTTGTTCTCAACACCGTGACAAGAGCCTGATCTTTTGAAAGAGGAACAATGTCTTCTTTAATGGTGTAGTATTCATCGACCAGCCTTTCGTAAGCATCCCATGCCTGCTCAGTATTAAGTGATTTAGCGTGAAGCCAAGCTCCTTTTTCGGTCCAAAGATAGAGAATAGAAGTAAATTTAAGGCTGTCGTCAAATTGACGTGACCCTTTGAATTCTCGTAATTCTTCTCCGGATAAGGCAAAATAATGCTTGCCTTGAACATACCGATCTGCATTTCTTTGAAAGTTACGGTTAATAATTTTTGCTTCTGTTCCAAAAGCTTCTGCAAGCTGAGTGGTAGTTAATACTCGCTTACCTCTCTGGCAAATAGGCTGCAGTTGATTCATTTACATCGCCTCCAGACTTTTTTGTTCTTGGTCACGCATCCAGGCATTGATCGTTTCCAGAGAAAAGAAAATTCTTCGCCTAACCCGGAAATGGGGGATTTGCTTTTCTCGGACCATCGTATAAATCGTGTCAGGATGGACACCAATATAATCAGCCACTTCCTGAGCTGTGAGTGTTTTTCGCTGCACTTTGAAATGATCCTGAGCTATTAGCTTTTTGAGATCCATTTTTTGCACCTCAATAATTAAAATTGTCTGGCTTGCCTTCATTAGGCTGTGTACCTGTTATTACCTTTTGGTAATTCATGTTTATAAGAAAAAACTTCTTCAAAGCTTAAATCCTGAAAGTTCTTTAATACACCAGCAATAAACTTACTACCAGGATTTCTTTTACCATTTAAAACACGATTAACTGTACTATGAGCTACACCAATAGTTTCTGCAAATTTGCTTTCGGACATATTTTTTTCAAGTAAATACTTTTTTAAGAATTCTGCTCTCACAATGATATCTGTTGAATTAGTCAAGTTATCACCTCTTTTCCCTTTAAGTCATTACCTTATGGTAATAAAATATCACCAATTTTACCAAAAGGCAATACTTTTTATCATATTTTTTTTAAGTTTATTGCCTTTTGGTAATGCTACACTCTAATATAAAGTTATCGATGGAAATTAATGTTGAATGGATGATTTCTTATGACTGAATTCGGAACATATATAAAGAAAATTAGAGAATCAAAAAACCTAACCTTAAATCAGGTTGCTCTTTATTCTGAAATCAGCGCTGCTCAATTATCGAGAATAGAGACAGGAAAAAGAGGAGTACCAAAGCCAACGACAATAAAGAAAATTGCAGAAGCTCTAAAGACGGATTACGATCAATTAATGAAAGTAGCAGGTTACTTGGAAGAAACATCAACAAAAAGCACATCTTCCACAAAAGACGAAAAAGACATCGCAAAAAGAATGGAGAAAATTCGTCAAGACCTTTCTGAAGACGATGGCTATATGTTAATGGGGGAACCAATTAGCGAGGAAGCAAAGGAATCAATCATGGATGCCATGGAATATGCAATTAGACAAGCCACCAGGATTAACAAAAAGTATATTCCAAAGAAATATCGTGATAATCAGGACTGATTAGATGAAGGATTTAATTGTTGCTGAAGTTCAACGATTAATTAAGAAATTCAAGACAAGAGATCCTTTTCTAATCGCTGAGAAACTTGGTGTCCATGTCGTACCATGGGATTTTACGGATGAAGTCCAGGGAATGTACAAATATGAAAGAAAAAATAAATTTATTTTCATAAATAACAATTTGGGCAAAGTCCGTAATTTTGTCATGGGACATGAATTAGGTCACTCGGTTCTTCACCCCAAACATAATGCTTCATTCCTAAAAAAGAATACTTTCTTTCCAGAAAGCAAATACGAAAGGCAAGCAAGTCAATTCGCTGTAGAGTTGTTACTTCCAGACGAAAGTCTAAGTGAATATGAAGATTCACATCTTTCAATCTATGAAATTGCTGAAATATATGGTGTGCCAAGAGAACTTGCTCACTTAAAAAAATTTAAACAATAGATAGTTTTTTCCATAAAACCAAACCATGTGACACGTAGATTTGCGTGTTTTTATATTGAGTATTGATGGGTAATTAATCCATAAATACATAAATTTATTAAAAAGGAGATTGGATAAGATGAAGTACAAGTTTTTACTAGTTATCTCTGTTCTATCTCTAAGCTTTATCTTAGGGGCATGTTCAGGTACAGAGGAAACTAAAGAGCCGGTAAACAAGCCTACTGATGAAGTTAATGAAAAAGCAGAAGAACCGAGTGACACCGAAAAACAAATATCCGAGCAACAACAGAAAACTATTGACTCTCTCAATAACTTCCCAGAGTTCATAAATAATTATAAAGAACTCGGTGAAGAAAAAAAGCCTACATGGGATAATTACCTATACGGTCAAGAAGTAACTTGGTCAGGCACTATAATGGAAATAGGTTCTTCACAAATTTGGGTATTAGGTGCAGGAGAGTACACCGGTCAAACGTGGGATGATGTTAGTACATCAGGTAACGAAGCTTATAATGTTTTTGTTGCAGATTTTACGAGTAATCTCCTCACCGATCTAAAACCAGGTGATAGTGTTACAATCAAAGGCACCTTAGAATCACGTGGGGACTTCGATTTGAATTACCATTGGAAAATTTATAGCTCAGAGATTCAATGATTGGCCCTTTTGGGCTTTTCTTTTCAACTTTAAACGAACATATATTTCATGGAATTCTATTGGAAATTAAACAAAATTCCAGGAAGTTAGGGACTGCATGAACAGCATTTATATTTAACCTAATTACTCCTGTTAATATAAAAATATTAACAAAATGGGGGATTTTCAATGTTGTATGTACCAATTTTAAGGTGTAAAGCAGGAGAAAAGGATGCACTAACTCAATTAAAGGATGATGTAAAAGACAAAATTGTTCCTTTATTTGAAGTTGCACCAGATACTGTTTCTAAGTTCTCAGATATAACAAGGGCTTGGAAAAGTAGGAAGTTCTACTTTGACTTGCATGCTGCCCTAGAAATCGATAATGAAAAATATTTCGAGCTCATTGATAAATGCATTATGGATGATGTATTGACCGATATGATTCCAGTGGTACATGTTTCTGACGATTCTGAAAAAGTTGCAAAGGTTAAAGAAATTTCTGCTAACGGAATAGCGATTAGAGTTACAACAAATGAGCTTTCCGATCCAGACTTTGATTTTTCTTTCTCTGACATATTGAGAGAGATTGAACTTTCAAATTGTGATCTTATACTTGACGCACAGTATATTAATAATGACACATTGAATACACAGATTTTTGTGTTAAAAAGTACTCTTTCTACTATTCCTAAACTTGCCTCATTCAGGCGAATTATCATTGCCAGTGGATCGATCCCTGAAACTCTTAATGTACCTAAAGAGGAACTAGTATCCATTCAAAGGTTTGAAAAGATATTATTCGAAAACATCCGAAAAGCTTTAATGCAAAAAGACATTGCACCGATTTTTTCTGATTATACAATTTCACATTATTCCTACTTCGAATTTATTCCCGGAATGCAGATGTCCTTCAAGATCCGCTATGCAGCGGAAAATGAATATTTCATCTATAAAGGCCTGACTCTAAAAAAAGGGGGGTTGAAAATTGATAAAGTGCTAGAAGGATGTAAAGCAATAATTGAAAAGTCCGGACACTTTAAGGGTCCAGACTTCTCATGGGGAGACACTGAGATTTATGATAGATTCTCAGGGGAAACAACTGGACCAGGTAATCTTCAAAGCTGGGTATCAATAGATGAGAATCACCATATTACTCTCATGGTAGATCTTCTCTCCAACCGGTCCTAGTTTTTAGGGTCTCTCTCGTATAATCCTTTAATAGTTTAAATGTAATGTTTTCAATTGCCATCTCTTTGAGACCTGTTCTGTCTTTTTTTGAATAACCTCTTACCTTATTTTCTTTAAGGTAAGACCTTAACTCAACATTCCAGAGCAGGTCTAAGAGATTGTGTAAAGAGATCTTTTTATTCATTTTGGTTGATCGAATTTTCTTAATTGAAATAGTACCATACCTATTTACATATGCTACTTGTATACCCCAATGTGAAGGGATATAGTCAGCAATTCGATCTTCGAATTTTTGACCCACAACAATTGTATTTTTATCAAACGTTTTATCATAGCATTCTATTTGATTTGCTAATCTCTCCAGGCTATCATGATCACTCTTTATTTCAAAACCATGAAAAATTCCGTTTGCTAATGCAACATCAGCACGGGCCAATCCGTCGCAAATAACTAGTTCTTCAATTACCCTGTAGTGTTTGCCACGGTTTTCTTTATGAATTTTTTCAATTAATTTCGCCCTGATATCAAAATCAGTAAGCATACTACTTCACTCCATATTATTCGTTCAATTAAATATTACCATTAGGAATTATTTTTTAGAACAGAGAATTGAATATCCACCTAAAAAGTTGCCTGTTGAGCTAGGCATTTTTATTATAACACCAAACAGAACATATATTCCCTCATCAAAAATCTTGATAAAATTAATAAGGAGGATAAAATAATGGCAAGCGTTCAAAAACGAGGAACAAACTCTTTTATGCTTGTTGTAGAGGTCGGTTATGATTCAAAAGGCAAAAGAAAGAAGAAAACCAAAACCATACGAATAAAGGATCAATCTTTATTAAAAACAAAAAAGAAATTAAATGACTACTTACAGTCAGAGTTAGTGAAGTTCCAAATGGAAATTGAGTCAGGCGAGTACATTTCTCCTGAAAAAATGACTCTTGCAGAGTTCGTAAAAGACTGGCAAAAAAAATACGCCGAAAAAGGTGGGCTAAGTGAACAAACATTGGATGTGTACCTCACCCACTTTAAAAACCACATCCTCCCCACTCTTGGCCATATGCGACTAGATCAGATAAAGCCGATTCATATCGTTAACTTTTTATCTCAATTAAAAAAAGTAGATGGCAGTCCTATGGCTGTCTCCACTGCTCAATATGTATATCGTGTCCTTAGAAACATTCTACAGCGAGCTGCAGATTGGAAGATTATTAAATATAACCCTGCAGCAGATGTCAGCAAACCTAGCCAGCGAGGTATTCTAGAGAAAGAAATCAACGTTTATAATGAGAATGAGGTAGCAGTATTGTTTGATGCAGTCCAGGATGAACCAATACACTGGCGTGTATTTACTTCTCTTGCACTTGCTGCTGGATTAAGAAGGGGTGAATTATTAGGGCTGGAATGGTCTCATATAGACTTGGAGAAGGGTATTATTCAAATCAAACAGATTATTAGTCGAGGTACTGGTGGAAGGCCGATTTTAAAAGGTCCAAAATCCAGGAATTCAAAACGTGTTATTTCTTTGCCACCTATGATGGTCGAAGAGCTTAAAAAATACTATATACACTGGAAAAAAGAAAAAATGCGTATGAGAGATTTGTGGATTGAACATGAGCATGAATTTGTCTTTTGCAATGAAAACGGAAAACACTATTATCCCACTACGCCTACTACCTGGTGGAGACGATTTACCAACAGGGCTGGGGTCCGATTTATCAGGTTACATGATCTGAGACACACTTCAGCAACCCTATTAATAAATCAGGGTGTTCACGCAAAAATTATTTCAGAGAGACTTGGTCATTCCAATATCCGTATAACCATGGATACATATGGTCATGCTTTACAAACTGCAGATCAAGAAGCAGCTAACAAATTAGACTCAATATTTACACGGCAAAAAAATAGCATTTAAAAATTTCGTCAACAATTCGTCAACAATTGGGGTTTACTCTATATTTTTAAGAATAAAGAAAAAGCCTAGAACCGTTGAGGCTCTAGGCTTTTAACAGATGATTCCGACTGGGTTCGAACCAGCGACCTCTACCCTGTCAAGGTAGCGCTCTCCCAGCTGAGCTACGGAATCGTTATGAATATTTCCCTCTATTGGGGACAATATAAAATATACTTCACTACTACATAAAAGTCAATACCTATATTTCATCCAGAAACTATCAGGTTAAGAGCTTTATAACCAGATTACATTCCCTTTACAAATTCGGCTTTTGTACCTTAAAGGTATCTTTTTATGATTATATGCTTTATAATGCCCTCTATATGATTCATTTGTTAGTTGAATCAAACTATACAGGGTTACGGAAGGAGAAATATCAATGAAGAAACTAATGTATCCCTTTTTACTAGTATTAATATCTGCCGTTTTAGCTGCTTGTGGAGCTGACGATAAAAGCAAGAGTGCAGATAAAAAAGAAGAACCGAAAACAGCTGAAACCGATCAGCAGGACCAGCAAAAGCAAATGGAAGAAATGCAAAAGAAAATGGATAAGCAAAAGCTTGATGAAAAAAAGACAGTTGCAATTGTGAATGACCAGGAAATTCTTGGACGTGAGTATAACAGTGTGCTTACTTCTTCACAAATGATGTATCAGCAAATGGGACAAGACCCTACTACAAAAGATGCTGCAGAGAAAATTAAGAAGCAGACACTTGACAGTCTAGTGGGCCAGACGCTTCTTCTCCAGGAGGCTGATAAAAAAGGCTATAAAGCTTCTGATGAAGAAGTCAAAAAGCAGCTCGAAGAAACAAAAGGACAATTCAAGAATGATAAGGAATTTGAAACAGCAATGAAACAGGCTGGCCTTAATCCCGATTCATTAGAGACGGAAATTGCCAACAATATTAAATATACGAAATACATCGAAGGCGAGATTAAACCTGAGAATGTTACAGATGCTGAAATTCAAAAATTCTATGAGGAATATGCAAGCCAGGGTGGTGCTGAAGGACAGGAGCCCCCTAAATTGGAAGAAGTAAAACCGCAGATCAAACAGCAGCTCGAACAGCAAAAACAGCAGGAAATGCTCGTTAAGCATGTAGAAGAATTGAAGAAAAACGCAAAAATTGATATTAAGGTATAATTATCATTGACCAGCTCCCGTTTACGGGAGCTGTTTTTCTATATTTTTCCACATGGAATCTATTGGACATCTTCTTCCCCTTGAGTAATTATTTAAATGCTGTAATATGTATTGGGGAGGATTCTACATGACTAAATACACTACATTCATTCAAATAATTGCAGGCTATTTAATTCTCACTCTCGGTGTTTCACTAATCATCTTATCCAATCTAGGTGCAGGTGCCTGGGACACTGTTTATGTTGGGCTTTTCAATAAGTTCGGTCTTACCATTGGAACATGGTCATTCCTGGTTACGGCTTCCCTTATATTTTTCAATGCCATACTCTCCTGGGAAAAACCGCAGTTTAAATCATTTATTGGAACCATTTTAGCGAGTCTGGGGATCGATTTTTGGATGGAGCTTGTTTTTAGCGGCTTCACCGTTACACACTATCCCTATCAGATACTTGCCTTCTTTACTGGTATTATCCTTCTGGGCTTCGGAGTATCTATCTATATCCGCCCGCAATTATTCAGCGGCCCCATTGATGGATTAATGATCGCAACTGCCAAAAGGCTCAATATCAGTATGAAGACTGCACGTATTATTAATGAATTTTTAGCATTGGCCATTGGCCTTCTCTTAGGCGGTCCGGTCGGATTGGGTACTTTGTTAGTAGCCATCTTTTTAGGCTATGCCATACAATATGGAACTGTCCTTCTCAATCACTTAAAAGATAAGGGTTTAAAGATTATTTAAAAGACTTCATTTTTGAGGTCTTTTTTTATGCGAACAAATTTTCGTATTTCACTTGATTAGGAACGCATGTTCGTTTATAATGTAAATAAACGTAAGGAGGGATTTCTCTATGAAAGGAATTCTTTATCGTGCTATGGAAGAGAGAAAGCCTGTGGAAATCATTTATCTCTCCAAACGCAATTCATTTTCACAAAGAAAAATATTAATCAAAGAACTTCGAGGCAGTACGATTTTAGCCTATTGTTTATATAGAAAACAAATGCGTATCTTTAATTTGAATCATATTATGTCCATTTTGCCCGAAAAGAAAGCTCGCCAGATCAGCTAAAGGACAAATTCACTTCATCCATCAAGGCTGTATTTCACAGAAGAAATACGGCTTTTTATTATGATTCCTTCCCGATTATTCTGCTCCCTTTGGGGTATATATTCCCTAACTGGGAATGGACCCTTAAATTCCACATGATTAGGAAAGGAAGGATTTTATGAAATCTAGCTCATTATCTTTCATTACTGCATTGTTTGCAGGCAGCCTTATACTGGCAGGCTGTAATCAGACTGAAGAGCAAATTGTAGAGGAGGAAGACAAAAACAACCCTTCTACGGAAGAACAGCGGGCAGAAACGGAAGAAACACCCGAAGAAAACAAAAGAATAACTGAAGAAGTTGGCTTGGGAGACACTCGAGACCTTTTCACAGAGGCTTATGGTGAAAATAAAAACAACGAGGAGATAGCCCGCTTTAATGGAGACAGTATGCTGGTAGAGTTTAAAACCCATCGCGCAGTTAATATTGAGCTGCAATTTGAGGATATGGAAAAAGAGATGAGTAATGAAGAGGTTCTTGCATTTATCGAAAAAAGGATTCCGAAAGATGCTGAGGAAGTTAACAGAGTTAAAGAAGATAATAACCAGCGTGAAATCATTGAGTATAAAAGCAAACTATTAAAAGACACCCTCAGTGAAGAAGTATATGAAGGCGATGAACCCGGTACATTCACTGTTCTATTAACCAGCAGTGAAGAAGATTATGTCAGTGCCACACTTTCTATCGGCCATAGCGACCAAGGAGCTTGACATCCCCGGCAAACAGAAGCAAAAAGGAAGGATCTCATATGAGCATCCTTCCTTTTTGCTTTAAATTTATTTTTATACTTCGGGAAATTTCTGACTCAAACGCGTAAACTTTTTTTAACAGATTAAGCTGTTTGCGGCTTGGCCTGATCGTCTTTTTTTATGAAAACCTGCAATGCAATTAACAGGATAAAGATACCTAATCCTATAATATCAGTAACCCCTTCAGGGTAAATAAGCAGCAGGCCTCCTGCAATTCCAAGCAGTCTTTCAAAAATATTCAACTTACGCAGCCAGTAGCCAATTACACCCGCGCCAATTGCCATCATACCTGCTAAAGCGGTGAATACTACCCAGATTAAGTAATACCAGGTGGTATCGATCATCAATAACTCCGGTGACAGGACAAACATGTATGGGATAATAAAAGCCCCGATGGCAAGCTTGGATGCTGTTACGCCTGTCTTTATCGGATCTCCGCCAGATACTCCAGCTGCGGCAAATGCTGCAAGAGCAACTGGAGGTGTGACATCTGCCACAATACCGAAGTAGAATACAAATAAGTGAGCAGATAAATCAGGTACACCCAGGAGAATGATTGCCGGGGCGGCTATTGTTGATGTAATAACATAGTTTGCCGTTGTTGGTGATCCCATTCCCAGGATAATTGCTGCAACCATTGTCAGCATCAAAGTAGGAATCAACAGCCCGCCGGAAAGATCAAGAAGGCCATTCGCCATCTTTAATCCAAGACCTGTCTTTACAACTACCCCAACAATAATACCTGCCGCAGCTGTTGCTGCAGCAACGCCCAAAGCTGTGCGTGCACCATCAACTAAAGCATCGATTGCATCTCTGAATCCAATACGTGTTTCCTTGCTGATCATACTTACTGCAACCGTAATGACAATTGACCAAAGAGCAGCACGTATTACGCTCATTCCGCTCATCAGCAGGATGATAACTGCTAAAATCGGCAGCAGCAAATAAATCTTCTTCATAACTTCTTTGCGGTTAGGCATCTCTTCGTCTTTAAGGCCCCTAAGACCTACACGTTTCGCTTCGAAGTGAGTCATGATCCAGACTCCTGCAAAATATAGAAGCGCAGGAATTGCTGCTGCCTTTGCAATATCCCAATATGTAATTCCGCCGCCAATAAACTCAACCATTAAGAAGGCAGCAGCACCCATGATTGGAGGCATAATCTGGCCGCCGGTTGAAGCAGTCGCTTCAACTGCGCCAGCGAATTCTTTTTTGTAGCCAAGCTTTTTCATCATAGGGATGGTAAATGAGCCTGAAGTTACTACGTTAGCTACAGAACTTCCGCTAATTGTTCCCTGCAGTGCACTTGAGAATATGGCAACCTTCGCCGGTCCGCCTGTTCTCTTTCCAGCGATGGATACCGCCAAATCATTAAAATACTGGCCAACCCCCGTTTTTACCAGGAACGAACCAAATAACAAGAATAGGAAAATAAACGTAGCAGATACGCCTAAAGGGGTACCCAGAATTCCCTCGGTCGTAAAGAACATGGTCTGCACCAATCTTTCTAAATCAAGACCCCGGTGCGCCAAAAATGCCGGCATATATGGCCCGAACATCGCATAGGCAAGAAAAATGACGGCAATAATGGTGATGGGAAGACCAACCGCACGCCTGGTCGCTTCCAGAACCAGAAGAACTGCAATTAGACCTACATAAAAATCAATCTCGGTCAGACGGCCTGCCCTCATGACAATTTCATCAATAAAAAGTGGCCAATAAGCTCCTACAGCAATACCCAGTATAGCTAAAATGATATCGTACCAGGCAACCTTATGCTTTCGTCCCCTGTCTTTCTTCCTTGCAGGGAATAATAGAAAGATTAGGGCTAATGCAAAACCTAAATGAATCGAACGCTGCAGCTGGGCTGTAAGCATCCCGAAAACCCCTGTATATAAATGGAAAAGCGAAAATGCCAAAAGCCCAAAAAAGACGATCCAGCCTAATACTCCTCCTAATTTCCTTGTACCAGCCTCTGGATCGTATTTCTCCAGCAATTTCTGCTGTTCCTCAAGAGATAATGTTTCTCCTTTATTTTCCAAGGATATTCACTCCTTTCAACACCTCGATTAAGTTTATCTTTTTCGCCTTTATTCGTACCCATGTACCAGGTTCGATATAATCTGTAAGGACATATTCCCGGCCTTGCAAAATCAATCTGTGATTGGCTCTGACCTTACCCAGCCTTAAGTCAAATGAAGGAAAAACCCTTTTCATATTCTTAATATAATATTTGCCGTTCTTTTGTTCAAATGTTTCTCCATCTGAAGCATTTTCAGGCATGCCAATGGCAAAATCCTCATACATGAGTTCGAACAATTTAATACTTCCATCTCCGGTTATGGTATAGCTTTCTACAACATCAGTAAGGTGGATGGAATGTGTATACTTTATCTTAAATGTTCTGTCCTCTTTAATAGGGAAATAAGCAATCACCTTTCCTTTGTTTTGATACTCAAAAACAACTGCCTGCTTAATGGGTATGAAGAACATGATTGCAATGGTTATGATTACGAGGAGTGCCAGGAACGCCTTTTTATACCCTGGCTTATTAAAGTTCATGAAACCTCCACCTAAAAAAATTTGTCAGCTTTTACAATAGATTGCCACTTCATTTTAAAAATTAATTGACCGGCGCAATAACCTTATCAGGTTTTACAGCCGGCCAGATTTCATCATTCGATTATGTTAGTGAAAGATTATTCAGCTTTAAAGCCTTTTTCGTCAAAGTATTTTTTAGCACCAGGGTGCAGTTCAATACCAGTACCTTTAACAGCATTTTCAGCCTTAATCATTTTTCCTTTGGCATGTGTAACTTTATCAAGGTTTTCAAAGATTGCTTTCGTAATATCATAAACTACATCATCTGAAAGGTCATTTGAAACAACAAGCATTGCCTGTACTGCTACTGTCGGTACAGCTTCTGCAAGCTTATATGTTCCAGATGGCACTTCATCCTGCACATAGTAAGGATATTTCTCAATTAATGCATCAATTTTATCCTGCTCAATCGGAACAATCACAACATCTTCAGTTGCAGAAAGTCCTTCTACAGCACCTGTAGGTGTTCCGGCTGTAACGAATGCAGCATCAATATTGCCATCCTGGATTCCGGCAGTTGACTCATCAAAAGAAAGGTCCTGTTTTTGGATGTCATCCAATTTGATTCCATGCACTTCAAGAATCTGTTCTGCGTTTGCAGCAGTTCCTGAACCAGGCGCTCCGATTGAAACTTTTTTGCCTTTTAAGTCTTCAACAGATTTAATGCCAGATTTTGCAGTAGTAACGATCTGGATCGTTTCCGGATAAAGTGTGCCGATCGCACTTACATTGTCAACCGCTGCACCTTCAAACATTAATTTACCTTCTTGCGCATATGAAGCAATGTCAGTTTGAGAGAAAGCAATCTCTGCGTTGCCATCTTTCAGTGTGTTCATGTTTTCTGCAGATGCACCTGAAACTTCAGCATTTGTATCAATGCCTGTTGCATCAGAAATAATCTCAGCGAATGATCCGCCCAGCGGATAGTATGTACCGCCTGTTCCACCAGTCACGATGCTCATGAACTTAGGCTTGTCTGCGCCGCCTTCTCCATCTCCGCCGCCTTCATCTTTTCCGCCGCCGCAGGCTGCAAGAACCATAGAAAGCGCTAACAGAAGAGCTGTGGCTAGGAATATACTTCTCTTTTTCATCCTATTTCCCCCTTTTAAAGATTAGATTTTATCAATTATATACTAACATAAACCTTATTAGAATTGTCAAATGATTCCTAGCTGTATTATGATATGGAAACTTACTTACTCCAATAAAATTGCATTCCGGTCTATGAATGAGAATGCAAGTAAAAAGCAATTCCTATATATATATGATAAAATCATCATGTAAACTCTTACATAAAGACTAAACGGAGGAACAGACATTATGGATTACCCTAGAGGATCAATACAGGATATCAGCATTCAAAGCAAAGAACTGGGTGAAGAAGTTGAACTGCTCATTTATTTACCCGCCTCCTTCTCACCTTTATATAAATACACTGTTGTTATAGCTCAGGACGGGAAAGATTACTTCCAGCTGGGAAGAGTCGGGCGCATCGCAGATGAATTATTAGATGGAAAAGAAATCGAAAACATCATTATTGTTGGTGTCCCTTATAAAAACGTCAAGGACAGATGGGAGAAATATCATCCGGACGGCGGACAGCATAATGCATATATCCGTTTTCTTGCACATGAACTGGTTCCATATCTTGACCGGGAATTCCCTACCTATCAAATGGGAATGGGACGAGCACTTATGGGAGATTCCCTTGCTGCAACTGTTTCCTTAATGGCGGCCCTTCAATACCCTAATACTTTCGGGAGGTTAATTCTTCAATCACCTTATGTTGATAACTCCGTTTCAGAAGCAGTAAAGGAATTTACCCATCCTCACCTTCTTAATATTTATCATGTTATCGGGAAAGGCGAGACATCTGTAAAAACCACAGGAGGGGAAGAGAAAGATTTTCTTACTCCAAACCGGGATCTTTCCAATTTGTTTAAGCAAAGGAAATTTCCTTACTTCTATGATGAATTCGATGGAGATCATACATGGACATACTGGCAGCCTGATTTAAAAAGGGCATTAAAGTTTATGTTTTAACTGGAAATTGAGTAAAAAGAACTATACTCCGCTATAAAAAGATTACCTAAGCTCACTGCTTTTTATTGTGAAAAAAGGTATAATTATATAGTGAATTTAGAAAATTTGCTATAATAGTTCAACATAGTGTTTTTCATTTAAGTTAACCTGCAAATTATAAAAATTATTAATAAACATGGAGGTTGTTGTATGGAGACTAATTACGGCATCGTTATTTTCCCGTCAAAAAAGCTGCAGGATTTGGCCAATTCTTATAGAAAGCGGTATGACCCGCATTATGCTCTAATTTCTCCGCATATAACTTTAAGATCGCGCTTTGAAGCATCTGAAGAAGAAATAAAGCAGCTGACAGAAACGCTTTATCAAATAGCTAAGAAACACGACCCATTTCAAATAAATGCATCAAAAATCAGCTCTTTCCAGCCTGTCAACAATGTGATTTATTTCAAAATTGAGCCTTCAGCACAGCTCGAAGAGTTACATATTGAACTAAATGATCATATTAGCGGAGAAACACCCGAATATAATTTTGTCCCACATATTACCATCGGGCAAAAACTCTCCAATGATGAGCATTCAGATGTTTATGGAAGCTTAAGGATGCAGCCCGTGAATCATGAAGAGGTTATAGATCGTTTTCACCTTCTGTATCAGCTGGAAAATGGTTCTTGGACCGTATATGAAACATTCAGGCTAGGAAAGGAATAGTGAAATGGAAGTAAAAGTTGTATCATCTGAGCAAGAACTGCTAGATGCTTTCTCAGTAAGGAAACACGTTTTTGTCAGCGAGCAAAATGTTCCTGAAGAAGAGGAAATCGATCAGTTCGAGGACGAAGCAGTCCATTTTGTGCTTTATAATAATGGCATGCCAGCAGGTGCCGGAAGGTTTCGTACCGTTGACGGCAATGGCAAAGTGGAAAGAATTTGCGTATTGAAGGAACACCGCAAGAGCGGATCCGGAAAAGCAATAATGGATAAAATTGAGGAACATGCTTTGAAACAAGGATTGTCTGCCTTAAAATTAAATGCCCAGACTCAGGCCATACCTTTTTATGAAAAACTGGGCTATAAGGTGATCTCTGAAGAATTTATGGATGCAGGAATCCCGCACCGTACAATGAAGAAAACGATATAACGGACAAGCTCCTGCCATGATGGCGGGAGCTTTTTTGATGCCTCATCCCAGACAACACGCGTTAGAAGCTGCTTTGAAACTTATATGCAATAATTTTCGGGCTGTCTGCAAACACTATTTGGGATACAGCATTCTAAGGAGTGGTTTGAATGGAATATTTACATATCTTAAGTGTACTTGTGGTAGGATATTTTTTCTTGTTTATTATGGCGAAACTCCTGGGAAAAACACAAATTACACAAATTACTCCTTTTGATTTTATCTCTGCCATCGTGCTAGGCGAGCTGGTTGGCAATGCTTTATACGACCAGGAGACTGGAATACCCGAAATTTTCTTTGCTGTTACAGTATGGGGAACTTTAATTTACGCGACGGAAATCCTTACTCAGAAATATAAACGGGCACGCAGGCTTCTTGAAGGTGAACCCTCAATAGTTATAAAAAAAGGGAAAATTATTTACGAAGAACTGAAGAAAAATCATCTTGATATCAATCAGCTTCAGCACCTCCTCCGATCAAAAGATGTTTTTTCAATCAGGGAATGTGAATATGCCATTCTGGAAACAGATGGAACGGTCAGCGCATTAAAAAAGCCGCTTTTCGCGGCACCAACTATTCAGGATTTAAATCTCCCAATAAATAATGCAGAACTGCCTGTAACATTAATTTTAGACGGAGAGGTGGTTTGGGATAATCTTAAGAGCATTAATTGGGACGAAAAGATACTAAAGAAAGAAATAAAAAAATGGGGAGCGAACGGTGTCAAAGATGTTTTGTATGCTGAATGGAAAAAAGGAGAGGCATTGCACGTGCAAACGTACTAAGCCTCTCCTTTTTCTGCCTGATGCCTCTTTCTTAAATACATTCACTAATAAAACGCCCTTTTCCTGTCAGCTCTCCATATGTTTCTTCTGCTTTTTTCCTTGTGTTGCGTGTTTGGGTGTCTTCCCGCTCTTTAGTAATTGATTTAGTTGACCTTCTTTGAAAATCAAGGGGGAGTTCGTGGCGGAAAGCTTTTTCATTGGATTGTGCTGATATCCTGGAAACTGGCACGAAGCGGAAAGGATCATACTTTGTGCCAATCTCTCTTTCTGCATACTGATTATATTGATATGAAGTTACAGGCAGAATATAGCCCATGAAGACTCCCCTTTCAATTATGTATTTATCTGATTATAAAAGAATACGTAACTATATTTAATTTTATGTACCCGTTTCCATGAAATTTTAAACAGAAAAGCACTTTAGAATCCTTTACCGGTTTGTTATGATTAAATTTGTCTTGTTGTTATAAAGAAATAATATTGTTAAACTCGGCAATTTATATATAATGGGGTATTTTTATGAAAACAGCAAAGTTACATAATAAGACTGTGGATCTGGAACAATTGAACAGAGAAAGTATTCAGCATATTTATGAAGAAGGCAAAAAAGGAAAGCTGTGCTGTCCTGATTGCGGAGCTTCTGTCCGTTTGTATTTGGGAATTATTGAGGAACCTCATTTTTATCATATTCATCAGAGCAGCAGAACGTGCAAAGATATAATTCTTAACACCGAACCAGTCCAGACTGAGACTGAAGAATATATAGAAAGAAATGGGTTTAAAATTCCTGTTTCGAGGTCAATTGCTTCAGCGGCAATAAAGGAAACCGAATCAGCCTTTAAAAAAGCTCAGCCGGTAAAAAATATCCCACCCTATATTAATGAAGGTACTGCGAGTCCCAGTTTCCCTGATGAATACCTAAAGTCCCTTTCACAGGCAGGTGTATTCTTAGATAAACAGCAGGCAGCGGCTGTGTCTCATTTAGATGGCCCGCTGCTCGTTCTTGCAGGTGCAGGCAGCGGCAAAACCCGTGTTTTAACAACACGAACTGCTTTTATGCTTCGCGAGAAAAATATCGACCCTAAATCCATAATGCTTGTTACATTTACAGCTAAGGCTGCTGCTGAAATGAAGGAGCGCCTTATCCAATACCCCGGAATGGATGCCCGAAAGGTCAGGCAAATTGTTTCAGGCACTTTTCACAGCTTATTTTATCGGATCCTATCTTTCCACAATCCGGATAAATGGGCTTCAGGAAAGCTTCTTAATAAAGAATGGCAACGGGAACAGATTATTAAAGAATCCAGCAAAGACTTAAAACTCGATGAAAAGGAATTCGCCTTTGATCTTGCCCTCCAGCAAATCAGCTATTGGAAAAATTCTCTTATCATACCTGGCAAGGTAAACCCAAAGAATGATTGGGAGAAACAAACTGCTATTCTTTATCAAAGGTATGAACAAACAAAAACAAAAAAAGAATTATTTGATTTTGATGATATGCTTACAGGCTGCCATGCCCTTTTTCTGGAAGAGCCAGAGATTCTTGAACAATATCAAAATCGCTTTCATTATTTCCTGATTGATGAGTTCCAGGATATTAATAATGTTCAATATGAGCTAATGAAAATGCTGTCTGATAAAACTAAAAATGTCTGTGCCGTGGGAGACGATGATCAATCTATATATGCCTTCAGAGGAAGCGATCCCCAATACCTTTTGGATTTCGAGAAAGATTTCCCTGGTGCCAAGGTAATAACATTGAACCAGAATTACCGCTCTGCTCATGAGATTGTATCAGCTGCAAACAAAATCATTTCTCTGAATAAATTTAGACGTCCCAAAAGCATGAGTGCTCAATTTTCCGGTGGACAGCACCCCTTCCTCTTTTTTCCTTATGATGAGGAAGAAGAAGCTACGATGATCCTGACTGATATCCGGGAAAAAATTGAAGAAGGATATGAACCGGGGGATTTTGCAGTATTATTCCGTACCCATACCGGGAGCAGAGCCATTTTTGAGCGGCTGGCTAATTCCAGCCTTCCCTTTAAATTGGATCAGGATGCCGAATCATTTTATGAACGATTTATTGTTCGAAGCATGCTTGCTTTTCTAAAGCTATCGGTAAATGAGGATGACCAAAATGCTTTAAAGGATATGCTGCCTTCTTTGTTTGTTAAACAATCCGTCCTTCAGGATATTAAGGCAGAAAGCATCTTACAGGATTGCTCATTGCTGGAGAGCCTGAAGTTTATAAAAACAGGCTTTGCTTTTCAGGAAAGCAAATTAAAAAAAGTGATCCCTGTTACAAGATCAATCTCAGGGCTTACTCCCACCGCCGCAATTGAAACGGTTGAAAAAGAATTGGGATTTCAGGACTTTATAAAAAAACGAGGCAATGAAGGCAATAAAATGGATAAAGGCTCTGATGATATAAAAGATTTGAAGGTCGCTGCGCGTAATTTCCAGTCTCTTCAAGAGTTTCTGGAGCATACTGAACATATGAAAGCCATGAACAAAGAAATTAAGCGCCTAAGCAGAAATAATGATAATGCCGTTACATTAAGCACTATCCACCGTGCGAAAGGGCTTGAATATAATGTGGTATATGTTGCCGGTGCAGTTGAAGGAAACCTCCCGCATGATCATGCTCTGGAAACTTACCGTTCAGGTGAGTCTGCCCCATTAGAGGAAGAGCGAAGATTAATGTATGTTGCTGTAACAAGGGCCAGGAAGGATTTATATATATCTGTGCCGGAAAAAAGGCGTGGACGAAAGGCATATCCATCAAGGTTCCTTGCCCCCATCACAAGAAGCGGCAGAAACAAAGACGAAAAATAAACAGAAGACCTGGCTGCTAACCCGGCCAGGCCCTTCTGTTATTTTTTATTCATCATCTGGGAAATGGTATTAAAGTCAAGCTGCTTACCATCAGCAACGATCGATTTGACAATCTTATCTTCCATATCCTTTGAGACGGGTTTGTTTGCAATCTGAGAAACCCTTTTGATTACATTTCGCACTGTTTTCTCATCTTTAAAATTTGCACTCTGCAAAGAGCCGGCCAGTTCAAATACATCCTTCATATTTACGCCTGTTTTCTTTTCAAGGTTTTTAAAAAAGTTGTTATCCATGCTGCTCAATCACGCTCCTTCATTTACTCTTTTATATCTTATGAAGGTGGGCGGAAAACGTGAAATGTATTAATCATTAATCATTTATGTACATTATATACAAAAAAGCCGACACAAAACCTGCTGCCGGTTCTGAGTCAGCTCTTTACAATCTAGTTGTAGAAACTTGCTCCGACGATAATGAGTAAAATGAATAGGACGACGATTAAAACAAACGTATTTCCATAGCCCCCGCCATATCCGCAGCCTCCATAGCCATAGCCCATGCCTCTCACCTCACTTGGATTTCTCCCTACACAATATGTGATTAATAAGCAGGATGTATGGGCAAGCTCCCAAGACGGGCTTGGATTATTCTTTCAGATGGAATAAGGGGCCTGTACTATATAACTTAAAGGAGCATTCCTCTGTATTTTCCTTTTGTCCTTTAACCTTTCGGCTTAAAAATTAATGCACCGATAAAACCGAAAATAATGGCTGCTGAAATACCGGAGCTGGTCACTTCGAACATTCCTGTCAACACGCCGACCAGCCCGTGTTGATCAGCTTCCTGAAGGGCTCCATGGACAAGGGAATTGCCAAAGCTGGTTATCGGGATTGTCGCACCGGCTCCGGCAAAATCCGCAAGTGGTTCATATAGTCCGACACCATCCAAAACAGCTCCTATTACAACTAAAAGACTCAATGTATGGCCTGGTGTCAGTTTAAAAACATCAAACATTATTTGGCCGAATACACAAAACAGGCCTCCAATTACAAAAGCCCAGAAAAACATAGGCAGCATTCAATTTCCTCCTCTAATTCATTTCGATAGAAACAGCATGGGCAATACAGGGAATACTTTCACTCTGCTGGAATGTCAAAGGCGATAATAGCGCACCCGTTGCGACCACAAGAATTCTTCTATAAGCCCCTTGCTTCATTTGATTTAAGAGATGACCGTACAAAACAGTAGCCGAGCACCCTGCACCGCTCCCTCCGGCCTGGACTGGCTGATCATCTTTATAAATCATTAATCCGCAATCTTTAAATTTCTCTCTGTCTATTTTCAACCCATTATTTGTGAGCAGTTCATAAGCCGTTTCCTGGCCAATTCTGCCAAGGTCCCCTGTGACAATCAAATCGTAATGGGATGGATCGAGCTGCATGTCCTTAAAATGTGCCGTAATGGTATCTGCTGCTGCAGGCGCCATTGCCCCTCCCATATTAAAAGGATCTGTCAAACCCATGTCAATTACTTTGCCGATGGTGGCTGAAGTGGTAACCGGCATATTAGGTCCTCCAGCTGCTTTAGCGGATACCAGAGCCGCACCTGCACCAGTTACTGTCCATTGGGCTGTTGGAGGTTTCTGGCCTCCGTATTCTGTAGGATATCTAAATTGCTTTTCAACAGCGGCATTATGACTGGAAGCTCCTGTCAAAACGTAATCAGCACCCCGGTAATTGACAATGAAGGATGCCAGAGCAAGTCCTTCCATTGAAGTTGAACAAGCTCCAAAGATCCCGAAATAAGGGATTTTATTGGCTCTTGCACTTAAACTTGAAGGTGTTATCTGATTAATTAAATCCCCTGCTATATAAAACTGAACATCCTCCTTTTGGAGATTTGCTTTATTTAAGGCCGTTTGCCCCGCCTCTTCCAAAAGGATCCGGTGCGCTTTCTCATAAGAGTCTTCACCCATCCATAAATCATCATGAAGAACATCAAAATCCTCTGACAGATTGCCATTTGCCTCAAAAGGCCCGCCTGAAACACCGGCTGCTGCAATGACCGGGAGATTCTGAAAAACCCAGGATTGTTTTCCCTTCAGCATTAAATAACCCCCCAAATAGTTAATAACGTTTTTATCAGGGCTACTACAAAAGCAGAAAATACACCAAAAAGTATAACTGATCCAGCGAGCTTGAACATGTTCCCGCCTACACCCAGCACAAAACCTTCCGTTCGATGCTCAATAGCAGCTGAAATGACAGCATTCCCAAAGCCTGTTACAGGAACGGCGCTGCCTGCTCCTGCGAACTGTCCCAAACGGTCATATACCCCAAAGCCTGTCAGCAGCATGGAAATAAAAATCATGGTAGCAACAGTTGGATTTCCCGCTGTCTGTTCGGTGAAATTAAAGAAATAGATATAAAAATACGTTATTGCCTGTCCAACAGTACAGATAAGACCTCCTACCCAGAAAGCACGAATACAATTTTTCAGGACCGGGCGTTTAAGTTCATGCTTTTGCTCAAGCTTCTCATATTGCTGCTGTTCAGGGGTTTTATTACTTTTTTTGCTCATGATTCCCGCTCCCTCCTATGTCATTTCATTTTTAAGTTTAATGATTTTATCAAGCTTCTTTTTAGCCTCTTTGTCTGTAAATTCGGGATCTTTCATTTTTTCCTGGAGTTCTACTGCCTCAATAAAGATTTTATAATCACTTGAAACAATGAAGTTCTCATCAGGATATTTCTCCTCAAGCATTTTTGTCATTCTCTTTTCAATTTTTTTCATGTGGAATCGCTGCAGGTGCTTCACCTTATAGGCTACAAGTGTATCCCCATTGCTTTTGACCACAGCTACATCATAAAGTTCTTTCATTTTTTCAACGTCATGCTCAATGTTTTTGACTAAATCCAAATTTTCCTTCGTATTTTTATCAATTAATACTGCAGGCGGATGGGTCGTTTTGAGGAGTGCAAGGTCGCTGTCCGTTACCTTTCCATCATCGCTGCATCCTGATAATAAGTTCAGTGAAAATGCAATAATCAATAACAGTCTCTTTTTCATATTAGTCCCTTCCTATGTAAAATCTTTAATTATATTGTCCTCGAAATGTATTGGATTTATGAACATTAATATCCAGCCTATTTTTACCAGAAAAAAACCAAAAAAAATAGCCGGAAACACCGGCTCCTATTTTTTTATTGTTTTTTTCCGCAGCCGCATCCCTTTTTCTTTTTCTTTTTCTTTTTCTTAATGACCGGCTGAGATTTTTCCGTTTGCTGATCTTTATCCTGATTAATCATCGATGAGGCCCTCCATTAACAATAATTTTCCACTAAATAATTTATGCGGAGCCTCAGGAGCTTGTGTAAAACAAACGCCCAAATAAAATATAAATAGACCTATGCTAATCAATCAGTTTTTGCACAATGACTTCTATAATAGCTGCCAGTCCCGCAACTGCTAAAATAAGCAGCACCGGAGCTGCAAAAGATGCATACAAGTAATAGGAAGCATATAAAAGTATGGCACTCCACACACCAGTACACCAATAACAGCTTAAAAGCTCCCCGAAAAAACTCCGAACTCTTCCTTCTTTCACTACCCAAAAAACTTCTATTTCGCCGTTTTCATCTTTTTCTTCCACTTCTTCCAGAAAAGGCTTGCGCAAAAATTCGGTAATTTTATCAAATACAATCAGTCTGGTCAGCCTGAAGCTTGCAAGAGCAAAAATCAGCAGCTCCATAGGTGTTATGTCCATTTTTTTCACCTCAACTATAAAAAAATAGCCTATTTTTTGAAAAAACAAGGCGTTTGTCCGTAACCCATAGGGCACTTCGGCAATATGTTAGTAGTGTAGACCACAAGAAACAAACAAGGAGGAAAACAAAAATGGGTTGTGGAAAAAAAGACGACTTCAAAGGCAAAAGCTGTGTATGTGAAGTACTTCGTGCTATAAAAGATATTCAAGATAACGCAGATGATTCGTGCGAATGCCCTTCAAACTGTTTCCTGGAGCCGCTTGGAGCTATATCACCTTCCGGCAGAAAGCGCCATAAGCGTCCAGATACACGCGTATTCACACTAAAAACTGCGGACGGGTCACCATTCCATGCATTCTTTACAGGAAATGACTGTGCTTGTGTATCGATCTTCTTTAGAGTAGAAGAAGTATTTGATAATTGCTGTGCAGTGCTTCGCGTTCTGGAGCCAGTAAACAGAAAATCTGGCCCTGACAAAACAGTAAACCTAGTTGATGACTGCTGCATCGACCTGAAAAAGGTTTGCGAAGTTGACTACTTCCGCAGTACAAATGATTGCGTAACAGTTGACTTAACATGCTTCTGCGCTGTTCAATGTATTGCAGATGTTGACCTGGATATTTGCGAAGACTAATTAAATGAGGCCAGCCGAACATTCGGCTGGCTATTTTTTTGCCGGCCTGCTTTAGCAAAAAGATCTACCTTCTAAGACCAATCATTTTGACTGCTTTTAATGATTGAAGATTTAATTTTTCAGTACTTTCATCAAATAACTTTACCTCAATCCATTCTTCATTTTTTGAAACAAGAAATCCCCTTATGGCCTTTTCCCCGGTTTCAAATATGCATGGTATGGGCGGAAGCTGTTTTGGAAAATCAATTAAGTAATCCAGGCGTTCAAGTGTGTCCATTTCCTTAAAACTCTTTACACGATTGAAAGATGGTTTTCTTTTTTCAGTCGTAAAAGCAAAGGATGCACCTTTTTTCTCTTCTCTCCCGGATTCATACTCTTCAATGGCTTCCTGCACTTCCATTTGCCCTGCAGTATTTTCGTTTTTTTCTTCCGGCACCGTTTGTTCCTCTTTAGTGCCAGCCAAATCCAATAAACTGTCATTTTGTTTCTGCTTGCGCTCCTGCTCTGCTTTTCTGCTGGAATAGATGGTTTGCATCCTGTTTTCAGGAATTTGAAAATTCGGCTGCTGTATATAGAATAAAGGTTCTTTTTCTCTTTTCTCAGTCACTATGCCCACCTCCGCAATCGATATGGTTCGTCGTATTATATGTATGCAGAAAATGGGCTTTCGTTTCTGAGGAAATAAAAAAAGCCCGCTCACATTGGAGCGGACAAATTCTATTAAAGGATATGATAGCCGGAATCCACGTGAATATTTTCACCCGTTATTCCTCTGGACAGGCTGCTGAATAAGAATAAAGCAGTATCTCCTACTTCTTCAGGAGTCGTGGTTTTGCGGAGCGGAGCTTTTTCTTCAATTTCTTTAAGGATCGCATTAAATTCGCTTATTCCTTTAGCAGAAAGAGTCCTGATTGGACCGGCTGAAATGGAATTAACCCGAATTCCATCCTTTCCAAGGTCATTAGCCAAATATTTAACGCTTGCATCAAGGGATGCTTTTGCCACACCCATAACATTATAATTCTTCACAACCTTTTCCCCGCCAAGGTATGTAAGAGTCACAATGCTTCCGCCTTCTGCCATTAATCCCCTTGCTTCCTTTGCAACAGCAGTCAGTGAATAAGAACTGATATTGTGAGCCAGCAGGAACCCGTCTCTTGTTGTGTTCATGTATTCTCCCTGAAGTTCTTCCTTATGAGCAAAGGCGATGCAATGGGCAATTCCATGAATTACACCTGCTTCTTCCTTAATTGTGCTGAAACATTTAGCGATGTCATCATCACTTGTTACATCACATGGAAGCACTAATGAATGTGCATCTTCCAATGATTCAGCTAATTCGCGAACACTTTTCTCCAGTCTTTCTCCCGCATATGTAAAGATTAAACGGGCACCGGCATCGTGAAGGGATTTGGCTATTCCCCATGCAATGCTTCTTTTATTAGCTACACCCATTACGACGAATGTTTTTCCATTTAAAGAAAGAGTCATTATTAAATCCTCCTGATTTATTATTACATGTTATTAGTACCTAGTACTAATTGTACATCAATTCTGTGCAAAAGAAAAGCCGAAAAAAATCCTGTTGTCATTGAAGGATTTTTTTCGGCAAGATGAAGTCAATCAGATCTAACACCATTCACAAAATTCAAGTTCCCGTTTTAATTCATCAACGTATTCCTTAGATCCTGTAACAATCAAGCGGTCATTGACATGCAGTTCAGTATCTCCGTGAGGAACAATGGAATCCTTTCCTCTAAATATCCGGACGAATATTACATCCCCCGTAAACGGGAATCTCCGAAGCATCATGCCTTCAAACTGCTCATTCTTTAATCGGATTTCATATAAAGCCGTCTCCTGGTTCGTTAATATGTTCACCACACTTGGTGACTCGATTAATGCACGAAGCAGCGCCTTTGAGGAAAGAATAGTTGAAAACAATTCAATGTCATGCTCCCGAAGCGTTTCTTCCATATCAGGGCTTTCCATCCGGCAAATGACCCGGTCCACTCCCTTATCTTTAAAAGCAATGGATAATGTAGCATTTGTCTCTTCATCCCCTGTGGAGATTACAACAATATCCGACTCAAAAGCCTCTGTGCCTTCGAAATTTTCAATATCAAACTCATCTACTTCAATGATATCGAACAAAGAGTCCGCTATCTGCTTTTCCGCCTTTTCCTGCTTCTTATGATATAAAGCCGGCTCGTAAAGGGATGACTTAAGCTCATTATAGATCGGCATAGTCATTTGGTTTGCACCAATAAAGGATACTTTAAGCTTCTTCTCCTCAGCAGCTTCTTGAGGAAATAGCTTTTTAAAGACAACAGGTGTGAATATACTTGTTATGACAGCAACTAAAATTAATGTGCCGCTCATTTCTGCAGTTATAACACCCATTCTTTCGCCTATTGTTGCTGCAGCAATAACAAGGGAAAGAGTTGATGTCAACAAGAAACCTGAGGCGATAACCGTTTTAATGTCATACCATCTTTTTAAGATATAAATCGGTAAAAGCTTTGACAGCAGCAGAGCAATCAGCAGCAATGGAATAAGCATAAGCATCTTCGGATCTCCGAACAACGTCCATACGTCCAGTCCTACCCCAACCATTACAAAGAAAATGGGTATAAGGAACCCGTATCCAAAAGAATCCAGCTTATGGATCATTTCCTGATTTGGCGCCAGCAGCGATACAAGAACCCCGGCAAGGAATGCACCCAAAATATTCTCTGCCCCGACTGTTTCTGATAATGCCACAAGGAAAATAATTAGTGCAAATACTGCTCTTGTTCCAATCTGAACAGTCCCTGTCGACATCGCCTCAAGAAAATTAAGGTTCTTAAACCTTCTGCCGAGGAAATACAGCAATACGCCAACACCAAATAAGATGAGAAGGAGCCATGTATTTCCTCCGCCTTTGTCATTCAGAGATACAAATACAGCCAATAAAATCATTGTAGCCAAATCTGCAATAACTGCGATTAAAAGAATAATTTGGCCAATGCCTGTTTTCATCAAGTGTGCTTCCTTAAGAGTCGGAACTACAACTCCCAAAGAGATGGTGGAAATAATTAAAGTCATTAAAAAAGCATTATCAATGAATCCTGCCCAGACAAATAAATAGGATAGTCCTAATGAAACAAAGAATATTCCTATAAAAACAATTGAAGACACTGCAAATGAATTTGGCTCAAGTTTTCCGCTGGGCAGCGTTTCTCTCTTCTTTGAAGAAGAAAAAGCTGTAAAGTCAATCTCAAGTCCGCTCAGGAACATTAAAAAGATAAATCCAAGTGTCGAAAGAGTTTCAAGCCACATATCCTCATGGACGATATTAAAACCGCTCTTACCGATAATTAAACCAATAAGAATCTCAGCCACCACTACCGGAATAAAATTAATTTTCAGCCGGTGCAGTAATATCGGCGTAAGAAAAGCGGCAATAATAACAATGACAAGTGATGCAACCGATGCCCCATGTTCCATAAATTAACCCCCTTAACCTGTTAAATAACTCATAAATAATGTCGCCATTCCAAAATAAATTAAAATACTGATTAGATCATTGATGGTTGTAATAAATGGACCAGACGCTACAGCCGGATCAATTTTCATCCTGTGCATTAGTAAAGGGATTAGTGCACCTGCAAGGGTGGCAACGATCAATGTAAACAATATTGAAACGCCAACTAAAACACCCAGAAAGAAATTTCCTTTCCAGAAATAAACAATGAAAGTAACAAGAATACCGCAAATACTTCCATTGATTAAGCCGGTCCCTGCTTCCCTTATCACCAATTTCCATTTATTTTCTTTTTCAAGGTCTCCTGTAGCAATTCCCCGGACAGCAACGGCCAATGCCTGAGTCCCGGTATTTCCAGCCATCCCTGCAATAAGAGGAATGAAAACAGCCAGTATGGCCACCTTATCCAATGTGTTCTCAAACCTTCCGATAAGGCTTGCAGTTAACATACCCAAAAACAGCAGGATGATAAGCCATGGAAGCCGTTTACGCGCAGCAGAAACCGGATTCCGGTCAATGTGATCCATATCCGATACAGCAGCTAATTTGGAATAATCGTCAGATGCTTCTTCTTCCATGACATCCATAACATCATCAACTGTAATAATACCCAGCAAATGATTTTGAAAATCGACAACTGGAACAGCCAGGAAGTTATAATCCTTAATTTTTCTTGCGACTTCTTCCTGGTCTTCACCCACAGATACGGAAACTACTCTGTCACTGGTGATTTCTGAAATCATCGTGTCATCGTCACTTACTATTAAATCCCTTAATGAAATGACGCCAATAAGCTTCTTATCGTCATTTACAACGTACACATAATAAATGGTTTCAGCTCTTGGCGCTTCATTCTTTAAGATATACATAGCAGAACGAACCGTCTGATTGGCTGACAGAGAGACAAATTCAGTTGTCATAATACTTCCTGCTGTATATTCTTCGTAATGAAGCAAATCCTTAATTTCTTTTGCGGATTCATCATCCATAATTGTTAAATAGCTGACAACCTGGTCTTTATCAAGTTCATTTAAAACATCAACCGCATCATCGGCATACATTTCTGAAAGCATATCTGCTGCATAGTGGGGATTCATCTCGGCAAGAACGTCTTTATAATCTTCTTCCTCAATCTCCAGGTTTTCAAAAAGAGCTGCCATTTCTTCAGGAGATAGATAAAGATAAATTTTTGCACGGATGTCCTCATCCAGATCTTTAAAAAATGAAGCCTGATCATATGGGTGCATATCAAGAAATTCATTTCTAAAGATATCAATTTCTTCATTTTGTAAAGATTGGATTAAAAGACTGGCGTTGATTTGAGATCCTGATCTTTCCTCTGCATGATTTTCCATACAAAATTAACCTCCTTTCATACCATAAAGATCCATACTCTGTTGGATAACAGAAAAATGTACTTCACTATACTAGCAAATCTTTGTTTTTTTGTCGTCTCTGAGCAATTTGTAAATTTAATTTCCCCATTCCTCGAACTTTACAATCGTTAAAGCTTTATCTGCATCGGAAAAATAATGCGTTATGATAAAGATTATGAAAGTTGATATGATAACAGTAGAACTTTAAAGGAGCATAAAAAATGAGAATTGATATTATTGGTGATATTCACGGCTGCTTTGCTGAATTTAAGGAGCTGACTTTAAAGCTGGACTATATCTGGGAAAAGGGATTTCCTGTCCATCCAAGCGGCAGAAAACTGGCCTTTGTGGGAGACTTAACTGACAGAGGCCCAGATTCACTTGCAGTCATTGATGCAGTATATAACCTTGCAGCAAACAACTTGGGATACTATGTCCCGGGCAACCATTGCAATAAACTATACCGCTTCTTTTTAGGGAATAAAGTGCAAATTACACATGGACTTGAAACAACAGTCGCTGAATATGAGCATCTGTCTCCCGAAGCACAGGATGAGGTCAGACAGAAATTTATGGAGTTATATGAAAACGCACCTCTGTATCGTGTAATCGATAATAACAAACTGGTTATCGCACATGCTGGAATGAAGGAAAGCTATATTGGGAAACATTCTTCAAAAGTAAAAACCTTTGTTCTGTATGGTGATATTACAGGAGAAAAAAATCCTGACGGCACACCTGTAAGACGTGATTGGGCAAGAGAGTATATGGGTGAGGCTGTAATCGTCTATGGCCATACTCCCTTAAAGGAAGTGAGGAGAATTAATAACACCTATAATATTGATACAGGCGCTGTTTTTGGCAATAAGTTAACCGCGCTTAGATATCCGGAAATGCAAGTGGTATCTGTCCAATCCCGCATGCCTTATGTTGAAGAGAAATTCAGGAAGATGTAACCAAAAAGCCGGCAAATGCCGGCTTTTATAAAGTGAAACTTCAATCAGTGGGGAGCTCTTTATCCCCCACCGATTGTTAGTTGAGGCCCACAGGACAAGGAAAGCTACGGCAGCGATACATCGCACGACCGAAAGCGGCAGCTTTTGGGAGGATGTGGCGTTCTTAGTCTTTGTCCTTCTTTCGGGCCTTTACATTATAAAGCGAGGCGACTTGCCCAGGGGTGACAAGCATAAGACGAGCAGATGGCGGGAAGTGCTTTTGTTCCCATCAGCTGATTGGCTTATGACCTTGAGCCCATAGGAGCCGCAGCTAGATTGGGCAGTTTGACTCCCACTTATCCTCCTTTGATTCCTCTGAGTCTTGAAGTGGGGGTCTTACTGCCCGTTAGACTGCGACAAAAGACAATTCATGTCTTCCGGGAGCTGTTGTTCAAATATCTGGGTTTTGTGCAGGATTGGATGTTCGAAGGAAAGGCTGCAGCAGTGCAGCGCCTGCCGCCTGATGAACAGCCTTGTGCCCCCGTATAATTCGTCGCCTGCAAGAGGAAAACCAAGCCATGCCAAATGAACTCTGATCTGATGAGTTCTGCCAGTTTCAAGCTTCAGTTTTACGTGTGTAAATTCTTTATGCCGGCCGATGACCTGATAATGAGTACATGCATATTGGCCTTCCTCACTGACTTCCCGCTCAATTATACTGTCTTTCTTTCGCGCAATCGGCTGTTCTATTGTTCCTGCATCCGGGCAGATTGAGCCTTCAGCAAAGGCTTCATACACGCGATGGATTTTTCGTGAGCGCTGCTGTTCGCTGAACAAATGATGTACATGCCTGTGTTTAGCAATCAGAACCAGGCCAGAAGTATCTCTATCCAGTCGTGTCACAATATGGGCAGCAGACTTTAAGCCGATTCGCTGATAATATCCAATCAGCCGATTAGCCAGACTTCCGGAAGGATGTTCTCTTGAAGGAATGGAATTCACACCTGCCGGTTTGTTTACTACAAGAAGGTAATCATCTTCATAAAGAATATCCAGGGGCAAGTCTTCCCCCTTCATTCCTTCACTTGGAACTTCTTCAGGGAAACCAACCTGAAGGACATCACCTTCTCTTAACACATAGCGGACATTGACTTCCTGATTATTCACTTGAATAAAGCCGCCGGCAAATTTTATATCTGTCAGTGCAGTTTTGGAAATATGATTGTCTTTTAAAAATTCCCTGATTAACAAGCCCGACTGCCGGGCTTTAATTTTCCATTGTAATTCAAAACGCGCCATGAGCTGTAGGCTCCTGTTCTGTCAGATGGTGACCTTTCTTCAATCAGCAACAAAAGAATCGTGGACCCTTTTCCAGAATGGAAATGGCCTGAACCTCGCAAAACGGATCTTTTCATCTGCCACTCTGAATTGAATTGATTTTACATCTTTATGGAGAAGTGTCAAATGATCAATAGTAATTTGAAAATCCGGTTCATTCACAGGCTTCAGCATGCATGTATGGTGGGCCGGCAGTACGAGCGGCGAGCCCACTGTACGGAATACCTTGTTATTAATGGAAGCCATTTCAGCAAGCTGGATGGCAGGCAAAGAAGGGTGAAGAATTGCCCCTCCAAGCGCCTTATTATAAGCAGTACTTCCTGATGGTGTAGAAACACACAGGCCATCTCCGCGGAACCGTTCGAAATGCTGGCCTCGTATCTCCACATCCATAACTAAGGTACCTTCTACAGCCTTGACCGTAGATTCATTTAATGCAAGATAACGGGTTTCTTTCCCGCCATGCTGGTAGCGGATAATCACTTCTAGGAGCGGATATTCAATTACCTGATACGGGGTTTTGGCAATTGCAATAACAAGCTTTTCTATTTCCTCCGGAACCCAGTCTGCATAAAAGCCAAGATGGCCTGTGTGTATACCTACAAAGGCGGTCTTGTCCAGGCGGCTGCTGTATCGGTGAAAGGCATAGAGTAGAGTGCCATCCCCGCCTACCGATATGACTATATCAGGCTCTTCTTCATCATATGTAAGCTCGAAGTCCAATAAATAGGTTCTCATTTTGTGCATGAGTGTATTCGATTTTGAATCTCCTTTTGAGGTAATGGCAAATTTCATCTTATCCAAGCTCCTCTTTTATACTGTTAGTTTTCTCCCTTTTGCTGTTTTTCTTTTTTTCTTGTAAAGAATGCCTGGGCATCCTGGATTTCACCGCGGATGAGCGACATTTCTTCATCCAGCCTGAAAGCAGCCTCTGCCGCCCGCTGAAGCCTCATCTGAATATCCTCAGGAAATTGGCCCTTATATTTGTAGTTCAGGGAATGTTCAACCGTGGCCCAGAAATTCATGGCAAGAGTTCTGATCTGAATCTCCGCAAGTATTTTCTTTTCTCCCTTGATTGTCTGAACTGGATAACGGATCACGACGTGGTAAGAACGGTAACCGCTTGCTTTTTTATGAGATATATAATCTCTTTCTTCAACTATTTCAAAGTCATTTCTTTTTCTTAGCAGTTCAACCACTCTCTTAATATCATCAACAAATTGGCACATCATTCTTACACCGGCAATATCCTGCATTTCTGATTCCAATCTGTCGAGTGGAATGCCTTTTTGATTTGCCTTATCTAGAATGCTGGCAATTGGCTTTACCCTTCCGGTAACAAATTCAATCGGAGAATGAGAAGAATCCATTTCAAATTGGCTTCTCATTCCTTTAAGCTTTATTTTCAACTCTTCAACCGCCTGCTTATATGGCGCCAAAAATAAGTCCCAATGCTTCACCTGCAACACCACCAAATATCCGAAATAAAAAAGACGGCAACCGTACTGCACCTGGATGGCAGGTGCTTACATGCTCCTGTGAATCAGAAAAATAAATCTCTATTCAAATACATAGCCTATCTCTATATCCAAGTATTAAGCCGCTTAAACATCCAATTGGAATACATTCTCTACTTTTTCTACCATTTCATTTCCATAATTGCTGTTCCCGCGGATATTTTCTATTAAGTCTCCTAATTCCTCATGAAATCCTGCAAGCTCAAAGCGAGCCTGATTAATGTCAGAAGCATAAACCCTCATGCGGCCATCTAGTGCCTTCTTTAATTCCGGCCAGACTGTTTCCGGAAGGGAAATATATGTATAGTCATCGTTTTTCTCTGCTATATAAATAAATGAAAGATTGTCGGAATCAGCTAATATTTGCTGCATAGCGGTTAAGCCTGAAACGGTCCCAGACTCTATTCCCAAGATTAATTCATTTCCTATCCATTCTGCATTTACAATTGTAAGTTTCTGTTTCATTTTTCTACCTCCATTGTCATTACCTATTCTATCGCAGATTTTATGGACAGTAAAACCCCTGCTGCAATTTTTACAGCAGCAGGAATCAAACTCCCCTGAATGAATTTATCACAAGCCTAAAAAGCTCTTCAAAGGATTGAAGTCCATGCTAAATAAGGAGATAATACAGATAATTACTTATAGCTGAGGTGTACAGGCTTGTCTAATAAAAATATTGAAATCGAATTTAAAAACATGATCACCAGAGATGAATTTACCGCTTTAATGAATTTTTTGAATTTAAGAAGTGAAGATTTTTCCGAACAGGAGAATCATTATTTTGATACACCTGATTTTTTATTGAAGGAAAAAGGAAGTGCCTTAAGGATCAGGCAGAAAAACGGCTCGTTTGAATTGACTCTAAAACAGCCCCACCCTGAAGGGCTGCTGGAGACTAATGAAGATCTTTCTGAGTCCGAAGCAGCAGAGATGATTCAGACAGGGAAAATCCCTAGGGAACAAATAAAAAAATCATTAGAAGAGCTTGGCATAAAGACAAATAACCTTCAATACTTTGGCACTCTCGCAACAAAACGTGCAGAAAAGGAATACATTAAAGGATTGGCTGTTCTTGATCACAGCCGATATTTAAATAAGGAAGATTTTGAGATAGAATTTGAAGTAGATAATCGGAAGGAAGGGCAAATGGTTTTTCTTAATTTACTTCAGCAGCTTAACATTCCTGTCAGAAAGACCGAAAATAAAATTAAGAGGTTTTATAACGAAAAATACAGACAGCAAAAGGCCGAATAGTAACTGACCTTTTGCCAAGGAGCAATACAATGAACATAGATCAGTTAAAACTATTGATGGAGCTGCAGGCACTGCAAGGCTTCAATAACTCTAAACAAACAAATACTTCTAACCCTCTGTTTCAAGAGCTGCTGGCAGGGCTGGTTTCGGAAAACAATGGTTCATCACTTCAAACCACCGGCGGACTTGGAGCAGTTGCATCTTTAAAGCCTTATATTAGCGCTTTACAAACCGATTCTCCTGCAGCTGCTTCTCTACCGCCTGTTAAGCTAACCAAGTTAGCCGAATCCTCAAAAAGTGATTTTGATGATTTGATTCAAAAAGCATCAGATATGTTTAATGTGCCTGTTAATCTGATTAAGTCAGTCATTAAGCAGGAATCAAACTTTAATCCGAATGCCGTTAGTCATGCAGGTGCTTCCGGCTTGATGCAGCTTATGCCGGAAACAGCCAGGGGGCTTGGTGTTAAAAATATCTTCGACCCTGCAGAGAACATTTTTGCAGGAGTCAAATATTTACGGCAAATGATGGACAGATATGGGGATAATGTAGAACTGGCACTGGCAGCCTATAATGCCGGACCTGGAAATGTAGATAAATACGGGGGTATACCGCCTTTTAGAGAAACCCTAAATTACATAAAGAAAGTTACCACTTCGTTTATGGCTTAAGCTTCAGAACGGCCGCCCGACTTACCGGGCGGCTTTTTTATGTTTTTTTTCAGCAAATGTTCCGGATTGACAGCATGGGCTTAATCCATACTAAAAAATAAGCTGGCCAAGGAGACGTTAATAGTGTACATAAGCTATTTGTTTGAGATATAAATCCCTCATTGATAAAATATAAAGAGATTACAGCAATTGATATTAAATAGGAAGTTTTTTACAATGATTAACTCATAAAAGGAGTTTTAAATATGGCCGAGAAAATGCACACTCCCTTCGACGCTATTGGTGAGGAAAAGCTTCACCAGCTAATTGACGCTTTTTACCTGCGCGTAGGACAACACCCTGATCTCGTTCCTATTTTTCCAGATGACCTGACAGAGACAGCCAGAAAACAAAAACAATTTATGACTCAGTATTTAGGGGGACCTCCTTTATATACTTCAGAACATGGACATCCTATGCTTCGCGCGCGGCACATGCCATTTCCTATAACAGAAACCCGGGCAAGGGCCTGGCTTTCATGCATGAATGAAGCGATGGACCATATTGGGCTGGATGGACAATTGAGGGAAGACTTTTTCTCCAGACTTGTGCTCACTGCTCAGCATATGATCAATACACCCGAGGCCGGAGTGAAAGGTGATAGCCCGTGAATATGCCAGAATCCAATGAAATCAAGTTCACGTCACCACATTGCTATGGCAGTGAAAAAAAGCCCATTGAAGTCTATATGTTTGTTGACCCGCTTTGCCCTGAATGCTGGGCTCTGGAGCCAACCTTAAAAAAGCTTCTGATTGAATATGGCCGCTATTTCTCCATAAAGCATGTATTAAGCGGCAGGCTGGCAACTTTAAATATGGGGAAAAGACAAAACTACGAAAACATTGCTGATTTGTGGGAAAAGACAGCAAGCCGTTCTGGAATGTCATGTGATGGAAACCTCTGGTTCGAGAATCCAATTTCTTCCCCGCATCTGGCTTCAGTTGCAATTAAGGCGGCTGAATTGCAGGGGAGAAAAGCTGGCATCAGATTTTTACGCAAGCTCCAGGAAGTTTTATTTCTTGAAAAGCAGAATGTGTCAAATTTTGAGGTCCTAAAGGATTGTGCTAAGGAAGTCGGTCTTGATGTAGTAGAATTTGTTTCTGATATTCATTCAGATAGTGCAGCCAAAGCTTTTCAATGCGATTTAAAAATAACTTCTGAAATGGATGTTCAAGAAATACCAACTCTTGTCTTTTTCAATGAAAACATAGAAGATGAAGGCATCAAAGTAACCGGGTATTATCCTTATGAAATTTATGAACAGATTTTGGAAGAAATGCTGCCTGCTAAACCTGAGCGTGCTCCTCTTCCGCCCCTGGAATATTTCTTAAAATATTTTAAGCTGGTGGCCAGTAAGGAGATCTCCGTAGTATACGATATGACAGACAGCGAAGTGAACAAGGAAATGAAAAAGCTTCAGCTAAAGCAAATCGCTGAATATGTACCTGCAAAATACGGTAATTTCTGGAGATATTCCGGGTAATCTCAAAGCTGTGCAAACTGCACAGCTTTATTTTTTCATGAAAAAACCATGCAGTCTAATGCACGGCTCTTTCACAGTATATTTTTTACGAACAAAGGGGATGGGAGAAATTTTTCACGTCCAAACAAAAGGGGTAAATGTTTGCATGTGATCAACTTCACATCTGTACTATATCATGACGAAAATGAACAAGGCAATTAGTTTGTGCCCTTTTTCACAATATTGTCAAAATCAAGTCATGACAATCTGGACAACCGCATAAAATAGTTGTAAATATGTCCAAGGAGGAGACTGCAATATGAAAAAGCTGCCTGGATTTCTGATGCTGATGCTCATTTTAGTCTCCTTTATTTTGAATATTTTTGGCCTTATGAAACTTATTCCCCTTTTCATTACATCACCTATTCTATTTATTTCACTCCTGATCTTATTATTATACTTGAATGACCGAAGGAGATTTAAGGGTTTTTAACATCAAAAGAGGTGCCGGGCAATACAGCCTGGCACCTTTACTGTTAAGAAAGCAAGTTTTCCATTTCATTAAGCTTTTCTTCAAATACTTTGCAGGCATCCTCAATCGGCTTGCTGCTCGTCATATCTACACCGGCTTTCTTTAGCACTTCAATTGGGTAGTCCGAGCTGCCGGATTTCAGGAACTCAATATATCTGTCAACTGCAGGCTGGCCTTCCTTGAGAATTTGCTTGCTTAATGCCGTAGCCGCACTAAAGCCTGTTGCATATTGATAAACATAATAATTATAGTAGAAATGCGGGATTCTGGACCATTCCAGGCCGATTTCCTCATCAATTACGATATCTTCATCCCCAAAATACTTCTTATTAAGTTCATAATATTCTTTAGTCAATGAATCAGCAGTCAAGGCTTCATTGTTTTGCGCCTTTTGATGAATAAGATGTTCAAATTCTGCAAACATGGTCTGGCGGAAAACAGTGCCTCTAAAGCCTTCAAGATAGTGATTCAGCAGATACAGCCGCTTCTTATCATCATCAATTGTTTTTAGCAGATAATCGTTTAAGAGGGCTTCATTACAAGTAGAGGCAACCTCTGCAACAAAAATTGAGTAGTTTCCATAAGGGTATGGCTGAGATTTTCTTGTGTAATAGCTGTGTACCGAATGGCCAAATTCATGAGCCAGAGTAAATAAGTTGTTCACATTATCCTGCCAGTTCATTAGTATATAAGGGTTGGTGCCATATGTTCCCGAAGAATAAGCGCCGCTCCTTTTGCCCTTATTCTCATGAACATCAACCCATCTATTTTCAAAACCCTCTTTTAAAATATTTATATAGTCGTCACCAAGCGGCTTTAATCCTTTTAAAATCAGATCTTTTGCTTCATTATAAGGTATCTCCATTTTTACTTCCTTCACTAAAGGAGTGTAGAGATCGTACATATGAAGCTCCTTAACCCCAAGAACCTTCTTGCGGAGTTTGACATAGCGATGCAGCAAATGCAGGTTATCGTTAATGGTATTGACCAGATTTTCATAAACACTTTCAGGAATATTGTCCGCAGAAAGGGCAGCATGGCGCGCGGAGTCATAATTCCGGATCTTTGCGTTGAAATTATCTTTTTTTACGTTTCCACTTAGAGTGCTGGCAAATGTATTGCGAAACTTCCCATAAGTCTCATATACAGCTTTGAAAGCATCATGCCGGACACGCTGCTCGTCACTTTCAAGAAAACGGATGAATCGTCCGTGAGTAATTTCGACTTCTTCCCCATTTTCATCTTTAATGGACGGAAACTCCAAATCCGCATTATTCAGCATTCCAAATGTATTACTGGAAGCCCCAAGCACCTCGGAAGCCTGAGCAAGCAGGGATTCCTGCTCAGCAGATAATACATGAGGCCTTTGAAGATTTATTTCCTCCAGTGAATGTTTATATAATTGCAGCTCGGTTTTTTCCTTCAAAAAGCCTGCAATCTTCTCTTCATTTTCAGCAAGCAGCTCAGGAACAATATAGGCAAGTGCACTAGCAGCTTCAGAATACAAATTTTTAATTTTGTCATCCATTCCCTGATAAAATGAATTTGTTGTATCCTGGTCATAACGCATATGGGCATATGTATAAAGCTTCCCAAGGCGCGAAAGTAAATGATCCTGGAACTGAAGCGCTGCATATAATGTTTCAGCACTTTCTCCGAGCCTGTCCTGATACTTGCCTGCATCCGGAATCAGCTGCTGTACTTCATTGTATTCCTTGTTCCACTCATCATCAGAAGGGAAAATATCCTCCAAACGCCACGTATCTTCAGGTGAAATCTCATTCCTTGCCGGCAGTTTCTTTACAGTCGTTTCATTAGCCATACATTCATCCTCCATTCAAAAGTCCCATTACACTATCTTCTCCTTGAAGAATAAAATTCCTGCTTTTTCAAAGAGCAAAAGTGGAAGTCTTTGATTATTTTATGTTAAATAAGACTTTTTCATTTATTTGCCCTGCAAAATCCTTTGAGTGATGCCTCTATAAAAATCGTCCTCTATTTGGATTATACGGGAGTAATGCTCAGGCTCACCGCTTAATGCAGTTTTTTTGTATAAACCTTTTTCTGCATGTTTAACAATGTTTAAGTTAATAAGGACATCAAGATATTCTTTAATCGCATGGATTTCGGAGCCGGTTTGAACAAGCGGGATTGACCTGATTTTTATATCGTTATTCTTTACCCTGCTGCGAAAGGCTGCAATCATCTGCGGAAGTGAGAAGGGCCTCTCTTTGCCGACTATATCCATAAACAAATAACTCTGCCACTGTATAGGTGAGGTTTCTATATATGGAGAATGACGTACAGGAAGGCCAATTTCAGGCGGGAGGAACGCAGGAGCAATTGAGCGGGAGTATAAATCCTGAAGAAAGTTATTTCTAATAGCACTGCTATTTTGTGAAAGGGAATTCTTTATTTTCCGAACTTCTCTTTTCCATTCATCCAGATTTATATCTTTTTTAAAAAATGGATTAAATAATATAGCTGGATCTGCTCGGGAAATTGATTTTACATCATAATGCGCGCAGGCATTTCTGACTGTAAGGGGCTGGATATGGTGGATATTGATAAAAGACTTTGTAGTGGGGCAAAAAGAAGGGATTACCCAATGGCCTGAAGCTGTTTGCCGAAGAAATAGGTATTGGAAACCAGATAAAGAAATCTTTGCTTTGCCCATACGCTTAATACTTTTCCCTGCCAGTATCCAAATTGGAACGATACCTGTCTTAAGGTAGGCTTCTGTCCGCTTTATAAATAACACCTCCGAAATGTTTGAGCATTGATATTCAAGAGCATAATGTACACCTTCATAATGGACATCAATATCCGGCCGCTGTGATATTTCCGGATAAAATGGTTCCAGAATTGGATTTAAACCTTTTTTCTTTAGCCATTGAAACAATAACACCTTTCCGGACATATGGTATTCTGTTTCCCTTTCATACCTTTCCGGACATTCAGAACCCTTTCTGTGGCTGAAATGCGGGATTCTTTTCTTTCCGATTTTCATTATTACTTTCTCTTTGCATTCCGGGCAGTAAAAGTTGTGATGTTCCCTGTACTGCTGTAAAGCCGGGATGCTGTGTGAACCTATAAGGCTTATTCGCACTCCATTCTCTGTTGAGGCAACTAACAAATGACCAACTCCTTTCCCCCTTAATGTTCTATTTTTAATGGCTAAATTCCTTTTTATCTGATGTATTCTCTTACAAGATTTTTCTATGCTAACCGATTACTTCTAAAGGCAGTTCACGTACAAAAAAGCCGATTTCATAGAGAAATCGGCTTTTCTTTACTATTTAAAATGTTTTCTCAGATTTTCAAACACATCATTTTCTATAATCAATTTACCATATTCCATTACACGGTGAATAGTTGTACTTGTTTCATGCCCGTATTCAAGAAGAATACTCAGCATGTTATCTATGTCATCCTCTTCAAAAAGCTCTTCAGGGAATTCTGCGAATAAATAGTATTTCCCTTCAAAGGAATATAGCCTCGTAGTAATGGAATCAAGAATTGACCGCTTTGATAATGAAATAATGTCTTCAAAATCTTTAAATGTTAGTAGAAACTCAAGATCTCCTTCATATCCGTTATCATTGTCATCATCGGATTTACGGAAATGATGATCAAGCATTTCCTCTATATGTTCATCCACAGGCAAATCTTTCACTTTTTCATCCGGGACAGGAAGCTCAAACTTTTGACCATCCTTTGATAGCTGAGCTTTTGTTACAAGAACCTCCAAACCCTTATCCAACGCTTGAACCTGGATCCATAAAGGGCCTTCAACAAGAAATTCTTCCTCCTGATGGACTTCGTCCATCATTTCCCAAAAGAGTTCCTCACTCCGCTCACGATTGTACCAAACCTCTTCACGGTCAAAGCCTCTTTCTTCTATATCAAGATAAGAAATATAAAATTTAACGGTATGATCATTAATACGTTCGATTTCCATGCAGCAACTCTCCCTTCTGGCTATGATTGAAGGGACTAAATACCCCCAGCAGTCATGTGTTATCCATTTACCCGTAAATCAATTGGTTAATCCCCGATTAAATTGAAGGTAAAGTGTATTTTGTACCTTGTACTTTTATTTTATGACAAATTGAGCATAAAGGGAATTAAAAAGTCATATGTTTAAAAAAACCGTTAAATGCCTATAATGTCCCAGTTGGTCATCTTATCTCATTGGCTTAACTAAATATTCTCTTATTATATCCATTTTCCTTTTTCTTTTTCACATAAAAGACAAAAAGACCTTCTTCTGTTAAACAGAAAGAAGGCCTCTCAATTTTAAGTATATTTGTTAATTAACCATACGCTGTGCTTCACGCAACTGGTAAGTACGGACTTTTCTTGGAAGGAAACGTCTTATTTCGTCCTCATTATATCCAACCTGCAAACGTTTTTCATCAAGAATGATTGGACGTCGAAGCAGTCCAGGGTTTTCCTTGATTAGCTCAAATAAATCTTGGAGAGGCATTGATTCAAGGTTTACATCAAGCTTTTGAAATGTCTTTGAGCGAGTTGAAATAATTTCATCTGTTCCATCTTCAGTCATTCGAAGAATTTCTTTAATTTCATCAATCGATAGCGGTTCTGAAAAGATATTTCGTTCTTTATAGGCAATTTCATGCTCTTCCAACCATGATTTAGCTTTCCTGCAGGATGTACAACTTGGTGAAGTGTATAATGTGACCATTTTACAAATTCACACTCCTTAAATTTAGACATATATGAAACTATCAGAGATTATTTGTTTAATCAAATATTTCTAGAGTATTCTAGATTAAAATAACTTTAATCAAGGAATTTATATTATTAATTATACACTAAACTATATCTCTTTGGTATAACTTTTTATAAATATGATAAAAGTATTAAACATTCATTAAACAAACGGATTAAGAATTAGAATCTACTTAATAAGACGAATGAACAAGCAAAAAGTTTCATTTTTTTATATGTTTTTTGTTATAATTCCTTCCATAAAGTTTCTTAAGCCTAAACCTAAGGAAATTTTATGTATGAATTTTTTTAGTTCATTACTAAATTATTCTTTATATACCCCTGTTAATTTTTAATAAACCAAAATGCTTATAAATATTTTCTCAATTAATTAATGAAAATGAAAACACAGCCATTTACAAAAATGGCTGTGTTTTTCCAACTCCTTATAAATCCTCTAAGACATCCGTTCCATTTTTATCTTCTTCATAAGTCAGAACCTCATCTACTGGCTGATATGACTTTCCATAAAAATGCGAATCCTTATAAGTGTGAATCATTTCATAGGTTTTCTTCATGGCTTCATAAATCATTTCTTCACTTTCGTTCGCAGGGGACCAATATAGAATTTCCATTGTATTGATTTCATTGGTCGCAAGAGACCGGCGGCTGTAGCCGATTGATTGGGCGTGCTCAAAACCTTCTCTTTTATAGAACTTGAGCCGCTTTTCAGTATCCGTGTCTTCATAGTCAACCGGCTCCACTTCCAATATGATCGGTTTGCCTTTGGCTTTAAGCGTTTGAAGCAGTTTATGACCAAGCCCCTGTCCTCTGGATTCCTTCGAAACAAACAGATAATCAATAAAAACAAAGTTATCCAGCTCAACATACATAAGCACATGATGTGGACCTTCATCTTTATGATAGATGTCTGACCGTTCCTTTAATAAGGTTTCCATATGTTCTCTTGATTTCATTTCTTCAATCGGGAAATATTGATTCAGTTTTTCATACCAATGCATGGATCTTCTCCTTTTTTGCCCGCAAACAACGTATTGTTTTTAGGGCATGAATATTTATTCCAGCATGATAAGCTCCCAGCTTTCCTTTCCACTTACTTACTTAGGCTTATATTATTTCCAATCAGATTAAGTATTTGTGGAATTTCCCCTTTTAATACTGGAAAATTTCGAATAAAATATGATTAGGGATGTTTATACACTAACTAATCACAGGAAACTGTGAAAAGAAAGATGGAGGTTTATCATGGTTGGTTACATAACTGATTTAACGATTGTTGCATTGCTTATAATTGGATTTACTGCCTTGTTAGGTGTACTAACTAATGGTATTGGAGAAAAGATTTTTGGCGGTAAAAATAAATCCGAATTCGTGGATCAATCCGCTAGAGTGCAGACTGGATGGAAAAGCGTAGGCGGACAAAAAAAGCAGTAGCCTATGCCTCTATACTATGATACCGTATACAAAATTCGTGTCAAATAATATGTAACTTAATTAATTGATAAACAAAGCAAAAAGAGACCGAAATAATCGGCCTCTTTTTGCTTTTAAGGTGTATAATCCACATTTTGTGTATATGAATTACCTGCATTCCATAAAAGGAATTCATCAATTCCCTGTTCTTTCAGTGCCTTTATTTGCGCTTCAACTTCCGCCCTTCCATACTTCTTATAGTTTCCGGCTCCTAAATAAGAGGCTGTAAAGTCCTGAAGCCATGGTCTGGATACAGGAGGACTATCCAACTCTTCCAACTTTCGATTCTCAAGTTTAGCATACTCAGAAACCAGCTTATAAGGTTCCAGGTCCGGCTTGGCTATACCGAAGTAAGATGTCCAGTGGCTTGGATAAATCATAGAAGAAATTACATCCACATGTTCTGAGATCTTAGAGAAATTTTGGCCAATTCCCGGTGCCTCAGGAAGGGTCGCCGTGTAGCCAAAGATATCGACCGAGACCTTTACCCCATATGGCTCGAGCTGCTTCCTGGCATACTCGACAAAGTCAGTAACTGCACTTACACGCTTTTGTACATTTTCAATTTTAAGATTTTCGTATTCACCCATACTATATTTCAAGGAGCTATCTCGGTGTTCAAACCCCTCAGGAAATCGGACATAATCAAATTGAATCTCCTGAAATCCCATTTTTGCAGCTTCGATTGCAATTCCAATATTGTAATCCCAAACTTCTTTTAAAAATGGATTTACAAATGATTCACCTCTGCCATTCTTCCATACTGTATTTCCTTCTTTATACGACCATTCAGGCTTTTTATTCGCCAGAATAGAATCCTTAAAAACCACAACCCGTGCAATCGGATAAATTTGCTTTTCTTCCATGGTTTTCAAGATATTTTTGGGATCCTTTATGTAAGGCTTGCCGATATCAGTATATGGTGATTTATCTTCTGGAATATACGTTAGGTTGCCCCAATCATCCTTAATGTCAATAACCATCGCATTTAAATCGGTATCATCCATCAATTTTACTAATTTATTAAACTTTTCACCCCCTGCTGAATGACCGGTAACATATATACCCCTAACAGCATCGGGATATTGAAAGTGATAGCCGGAATCAAATTGAAAACGGCTTACTTTTTCAGGAAGGGTTTTCACAAGCGAAACATGTTCCCTTTTAGGATTTAGTCCTGATTCCTGATTTTCCTGTTCTTTTGCCTCACCTGGATCGGCTGACATGAATAAAGCTGATACTAACATTAAGGCAGCAGCTACGTTTAATGCCTTGTTCACATGTTTTGCCCCCTTATCTGAGTATTCTCTTTGTTACCCTAATTATAAAATTATTTCAAAGAATTAAGAACTATCTTTATACTAAATTATCTTAATAAGTATTCTTTAAACCAATTTTAATAAAAAACTATCAAAATCCTGTTTAAATAAACAAATTGGCGGAAAAATATAAATAATTGAAAATTCTCATAGTAATATTCCGGAAAATGATGTATTATATAGAAAGTACACATTAGCGAATAAAAGTGTTAAAGAGAATTTCCATACTCTGCATATTTGACTGGACCATTTACATCTTGGTAATTCCTTTATAGCGAACATTTACTTTTCCAGGATGTAAAAAAACGATCTCAGTCGAGATCGTTTTTTATTATTTTGCATATTTAGCTTTTAATTCGTTGTACTCTTTTTCAGAGCAATAAACAAAATGACCAGGTGTTATTTCGCGCATTTCCAGCTTTTCATTATCAGCGTAATTGTGAACTGCCGGATCATATGATTTTCTTCTGCGGGAACGTTCCGTTTCAGGATCTGGAAGCGGAATAGCTGACAGCAGTGATTGAGTATAAGGGTGCATAGGGTTATTATATAAATCTTCAGCTGGTGCAAGTTCAACCAGTTTACCGAAGTACATAACACCGATTCGGTCACTGATGTATTTAACCATAGATAAATCATGTGCGATAAACAGATATGTCAATCCTTTTTCACGCTGCAGTTTTTTCATAAGGTTTACTACCTGAGCCTGAATGGAAACATCCAATGCTGAAATTGGCTCATCCGCAATAATGAAATCAGGGTCAACCGCAAGGGCGCGGGCAATTCCGATACGCTGTCTCTGTCCTCCAGAGAATTCATGAGGGTAACGGTTAGCATGTTCTTTGTTCAGACCGACAGTGTCCAAAAGTTCGTAAACCCTCTCCATACGTTCCTTTTTGCTTTTTACCAAGCCGTGAATATCGATTCCTTCAGCAATAATATCGGCAACCGTCATACGCGGGTTTAAGGAAGCATAAGGATCCTGGAAGATCATTTGCATCTTACGGTTAAACTTTTTCAGTTCTTTCGCAGATTTTTTGCCGTGAACGTCTTCACCTTCAAAAAGAACCTGCCCATCTGTTGCATCATATAATCTGATAATAGTTCGTCCAGTAGTTGATTTACCGCAGCCAGACTCACCAACAAGTCCAAGGGTCTCTCCCTTATAAATATCAAAAGTAATCCCATCAACTGCTTTTACCATATTCGGACGGCCTACATTAAAATGCTGTTTTAAGTTTTTAATTTCGAGCAATTTTTCTGCCATTATTATTTTCCCTCCTTCACTAATACAGGCTTTTCAAAAGTGGAGGATAATTGGCGCATTCGTTTTTTTACTGCTGCGGGCGGCTCAACCTTTGGAGCATCCGGGTGAAGAAGCCAAGTTTTTGCAAAATGTGTTTCTGAGATTTGGAACATCGGCGGCTCTTCTTCAAAATCAATTGCAAGTGCATATTGATTTCTTGCTGCAAACGCGTCTCCTTTTGGAGGGTTCGTCAGATCCGGGGGCGTCCCTGGAATAGCAGCTAGTTCAGCTTTCTCATCATTTTCCAAGCTTGGCATGGATGCAAGCAATCCCCATGTATAAGGGTGACGCGGGTCATAGAATATTTCATCTACAGTACCCATTTCAACAATCTGGCCAGCATACATTACAGCTACCCGGTCCGCGACATTTGCTACAACACCGAGGTCATGCGTAATAAAGATTATGGATGTATCCATTTTATTTTGCAGATCTTTCATAAGCTCCAGAATCTGAGCCTGAATCGTAACATCAAGTGCAGTTGTCGGCTCGTCAGCGATAAGAAGTTTGGGATTGGCTGCAAGGGCAATCGCAATCATCGCACGCTGTCTCATACCGCCGGAGAATTCATGAGGATATTGATTTACCCTTTTCTCAGGCATCGGAATACCAACAAGTCTCAGTAATTCAGTGGCTCTGTTTTTGGCATCAGTCTTAGACATATTCTGATGTTTAACCAGCACTTCCATTATCTGTGTTCCAACTCTCATCGTTGGATTCAATGATGTCATTGGATCCTGGAAAATCATACTGATTTCTTTGCCGCGGATCTTTTCCATTTGTTTTTCTGTTTTGGGTACGATGTCTTCACCGCTTAGCAGGATTTGCCCGCCTGAAATTCGGCCTGGCGGCATAGGTATTAGCTTCATAATTGACTGGGAAGTAACACTTTTGCCTGACCCTGATTCACCAACAATCGCAAGCGTCTCTCCCTTATGAAGGTCAAAGCTGACTCCACGGACTGCTTTTACTGTACCTCCATATGTTTGGAATGAGACTTCTAAATTTTTTACTTCGAGTAATTTTTCCATGTTCTCACTCCTTATTTACGCATTCTTGGATCTAGAGCATCACGCAAGCCGTCGCCAACCACGTTAAATGCAAAGATCGTTAAACAGATAAACACAGCTGGGAAGAATAAGCGCCATGGGTAGTAACGCATAGCCGCCAGTCCATCATTGGCCATTGTTCCCCAACTCGCAATCGGCGGTGTTAATCCAAGACCAATAAAGCTTAGGAATGCTTCTGTAAAAATAGCAGAAGGGACAGTTAGCGTCATTGTGACTAGAATAGGCCCCATTGAATTTGGTATTAAGTGTTTGCCCATAATCCTGCTTGTATTGGCACCAAGTGTTTTGGCAGCCAGGACATATTCCTGATTTTTAAGAGATAACACCTGTCCGCGGACGATACGCGACATATTGATCCATCCAGTTATGGACATGGCTATAATCATAGTCGACAATCCCTGTCCAAGTACAACCATTAACAAGATTACTAATAATAAATAAGGTACACCATATAAAATATCGGCAAAGCGCATCATTCCTTCATCTGTGCGTCCGCCTTTATAACCGGCAATACCGCCCCAAAGCACACCAATAATCAAATCAATTACAGCTGCTGCAACTCCAATGAAGATGGAAATTCGTGCACCTTCCCAAGTACGGGCAAACATGTCACGACCAAGATCATCCGTTCCAAACCAATGTTCAGAAGAAGGAGACTGGTTTTTGTTGCTTAGATCATTTGATGCATAATCATATGGAGTCATATATGGTCCAAAGATTGCCATGAAGATCAGCAGTCCTAATAATACTAATCCAAACAGGGCAAGCTTGTTTTTTCGAAATCTAATAAATACATCCTTCCAGAAAGAAAGACTTGGTTTTGAAATTTTCTCAGCTTCACCAAGCTGTGTTCCGACTAACTTAAATTTATCTTTCGAAATCTGCATAATTACTCTCCTTTCTTCCCGCCTGCAAGTTTGATGCGTGGGTCGATGATTCCGTATGCAATGTCAACAAGGAGAATAGATACAAGCAACAGAATACTGTAGAAAACGGTTACACCCATAATGACCGTATAGTCTCGGTTGTTGATACTAGTTACAAAGTGCGCACCAAGTCCAGGAATACCGAAGATTCTTTCAATAACGAAACTTCCTGTTAAAATACCCGCTGTCAGTGGCCCCATATAAGTTACTACTGGTAAAAGGGCATTACGAATCGTGTGTTTTACTGTAATTACTCCCCTGCTTAAACCTTTTGATTTAGCAGTCTTAATATAATCATTCGCCAGAACTTCAAGCATGCTCGAACGAGTTAACCTCGCAATAAATGCCATTGGTGTTGAAGCCAATGCCACGGCTGGCAGAACGCTGTGCATAAAAGATTCCCACCGTGCTACAGGGAAAATACCCATTTTTATTGCCAGGAAATATTGCAGGAACGATGCCATGATAAAGGAAGGTACAGAGATACCTAATACAGCTACAATCATTGCTGTGTAATCCGGCCATCTATTGTGCTTTAATGCCGCAATAATTCCTAAAAGAACTCCTACTGCAACGGCGATAAAAATGGCTTCCATTCCAAGAAGAAATGAAACAGGGAAACCTTCATTAATCAAGTCGTTAACAGTTTGACTTTTGTATTTAAATGACGGGCCGAAATCCCAATTCACGATGCGAACAAGATACTCCCAATATTGTGCATACCAAGGCTTGTCCAGGCCAAAATGAGCATTCAGGTTAGCTTCAATTTCGGGAGGAAGTTTTTTCTCAGATGCAAAAGGGTTTCCGGGTGCAATGCGCATGAAGAAAAAAGTTGCCGTAACGATCATCCATAAGGACAGAAGCATGTACAGCAAGCGTTTTCCAATATATTTCGCCATTGTCAAACACCTCCAATTTATTACTATGCCTTATTCAGAAACGAAGGTATATGGGACAATTAATCCCATATACCTTTCGTCTTAATCTCTATTTTTTATTCAAAGTGTGCCCACTTGTACTGAACATCACCAAGACCGGATACAACAACATCTTTTAAGTTTTCAGCCTGTACCCAGTTATTAGTGTAGAAGTAAATTGGTGCTACTGGCATATCTTCCATGAAGATTGCTTCAGCATCTTTTAATAGCTGCTGGCGAGCTTCAGGGTCTGTTTCAGTTGAAGACTTAGCAAGCAGATCCTGGAACTCTTTGCTTTCCCATCCAGTATTGTTATTTCCGCCATCAGCGTCACGATACATTTCAAGGAAGTTCATTGCGTCGTTAAAGTCACCTAGCCAGCCCATACGTGCCACTTGGTAATCCATTTGATTTACTTTATCAAGGAATACATTCCACTCAGCATTATCTAGTGTTACTTCAACACCAAGATTTTGCTTCCACATATCCTGAATTGCCTGAGCAATCTTTTGGTGTGCTTCGGAAGTGTTGTAAGATAGCGTTACAGCTGGAAGCTCAGACGCATCTTTATATCCAAGTTCTTCTAAACCTTTTTGTAAATATTCTTTTGCTTTTTCTACATCATTGTCAGGGAAATAACCTTTTTCATTCTCTTCGAACATTGATGGAGGAACAATCGCCATAGCTGGCAGCTGTTCACCCTGAAGAATGTTGTCAATGATTTCCTGACGGTTTAGAGCGTGTGCAAATGCCTTACGAATATTAACATTGTTGAAAGGCTCAACAGTTGTGTTGAACTTGTAGTTATAAATACCAGCGATTGGCTGTGTTGTTAAACGGCCTTCATCTTTAAGTGCCTGCATTGCATCAGTTGGAAGTGCACCAGTAGGAGCTCCAGCCCAATCTAGTTCGCCATTGTCAAACATTGATAATTCAGTATTTGGATCATTGATCATAATCATTTCAATGCTGTCCAGCTTAACTGTTTCAGCATCCCAATAAGTTTCGCTCTTTTCAAGAACGATCTTATCGCTGTGAGACCATTCTGTTAAATGGAAAGGTCCGTTAGTTGTATAGTTTTCACCAGCATCAGTTGCCCACTCTGGATTAGCTTCAGCAACTTTGCTGTTAACCGGCAGATAAGTATAGAAAGCTGTCAATTCCAAGAAATATGGAGTTGGGTTTACAAGTTTAACTTCAAGGGTTTTGTCATCTACTGCTTTAACGCCTACAGCATCTAGTGAACCTTTGCCAGTATTAGCTGCTTCAGCACCTTCGATGTAGTAAAGCTGGTATGCATATGTTGAGTTGTTAGCTGGATCAAGCGCCCATTTCCAAGCATATACAAAGTCATTAGCAGTTACAGGGTCACCATTAGACCACTTTGCATCACGGATTTTGAAAGTGTAAGTCTTTTGGTCATCAGAAACCTTTACATCTTCAGCCATTGCATTTTCTGGCTTGCCGTCTTTACCAATACGAGTCAATCCTTCAAGGATTTGGCGAAGAACAGTACCAGACGTAGCATCCTCAGCTAACCCTGGATTTAAAGATGGTGGTTCAGTGTTGATGTTTACTCTTAATTCCTGCGGTACATCAGACTTTCCGCCGTCGTCTCCGCCTTTTTCGCCGCCGTCAGCATTGTCTCCGCCGCCGCTGCATGCAGCAAGGAACATGCTTAGCACAAGCAGCATGCTAAAAAAGATCGATAATCTTTTGTTCACGGTATTAACCCCCTATTAATTTCCTCAAACAATCTCTTTACCATCTGTCTTTCATAAAAAACACAACTGTGCGCCCCGGATATATTACTTAAATAGTCTGTTAATTCAATTTAAAAAATTTGCAGACTATTTAAAAGGCAACAAAAAAAGCAAGTTTATATTCTCTTAAAGATAGATTATCCTTATATTCTGATAATTCAGATTAAAATGGGTAATCTATAATATGTAAGCTATAAACTTACTCAATATGCACCATATTCTCGCAATCTGGAGTGATATAGTTTTGTTTTAAATGTAACAAATTCGTAAAGATTATGTTTGTTACGTTTATTATAAATAGTTTAAAAACTTATTGCAAGTGGCTTTTTGTACATGCAATTCCTTGAAGTACGACATTTTTCGTCAAAAAGTCTTATAAATTAAGATTTTTGAGATAATAAAAAAATTTTTCTTTTTAAGATATTTTGCTATTTTACCAGGATTATTCAACCATATATTGGTAAAACGTCTCCTTAAACTACAGGCATGAACGCCCTTTAATTTCTTATTCTGAGCTTGATTTTTGTATCCGAATAGTTTACCGTATAATATAATACGATAAAATTAAATTATCTTGTCGGCAATGAAAAAAGAGTAGTACATTTACTCAGGGTTAGCAGAGAGTCTGTGGATGGTGCAAACAGGCAGCCCGGTAAATCGAATGGACTTTTGAGCCTCTGATTGTTCAGGCGCTTCCCTGCGTTATCGGGGACCTATGCGTTTTTCTGCATAGGGCAGAGTGACTCAGTTTTTGAGTAATTAGGGTGGCAACGCGGACCATTCGTCCCTATTTTATAGGGATGAATGGTTCTTTTTTATGCCATTTTTTATGATTACATGTCAAAAACTTCACTTCAACGCCTGACAATTCATGATCTTTTAAGCCGATTAAAGGAGGAAAAACATGAAAACTATATTTTCCGGCATCCAGCCCAGCGGTACAATTACTCTTGGCAATTACATTGGTGCCATGAAACAATTTGTTGAACTGCAGAATGACTACAACTGCTATTTTTGCATTGTTGATCAGCATGCCATAACTGTTCCCCAGGACAGACTGGAATTGAGGAAAAACATCAAAAGCCTTGCTGCCCTATATTTGGCTGTTGGAATTGACCCTGAGAAATCCACCCTGTTCATCCAATCGGAAGTCCCAGCCCATGCACAGGCAGGCTGGATGATGCAATGTGTTTCTTACATCGGTGAGCTCGAGCGCATGACTCAGTTCAAAGACAAATCCGAAGGTAAAGATGCCGTATCTGCAGGACTGCTGACCTATCCGCCTTTGATGGCTGCAGATATCCTTCTATACAATACTGACCTGGTTCCGGTTGGAGAGGATCAAAAACAGCACTTGGAATTAACCCGCGATCTTGCTGAGAGATTCAATAAGAAGTACAACGACATCTTCACTGTTCCAGAAGTAAGAATCGCCAAAGAAGGCGCAAGGGTAATGTCACTTCAGGATCCATTAAAGAAAATGAGCAAATCTGATCCCAATAAAAAGTCATTTATTTCATTATTAGATGACCCTAAGCAAATTGAAAAGAAAATAAAAAGTGCCGTAACAGATTCTGAAGGCATTGTTAAGTATGATAAGGAAAACAAACCAGGCGTATCCAATCTCCTTTCCATTTACTCAATACTTTCAGGTAAAACTGTTGCAGAAATCGAAGGAGAATATGAAGGCAAAGGATACGGTGAATTTAAAGCCGGCCTTTCTGAAATTGTTATTGGAACACTTAAACCTATTCAGGATAAATATTATGCATTAATGGAATCAGAAGAACTTGATCTTGTACTCGATCAAGGAGCAGAAAAAGCGAATAAAGTCGCATACAAAATGATTAAAAAAATGGAAAGCGCCATGGGACTTGGCAGAAAGAGAAAATAAAAAAACAGCCTTGGGCTGTTTTTTTAATTTACTTTTGGACCATGTTCCATTTCCCACAACTTCTCAAAAAACGGCTGTCCTTTTATTAAATTTTCACAAAACTTTTCATGTTTACTTGACCAGCCGTATTTACTTTCATCAAATAATTCATACCAGGCCTCTTCGAAATTCATTGATTGTATTTTCGTATAGCGTTCAGGGCTCCACTCCGTATACCAATAACGGATTTCAGCATCATTTTTGGAGGAATGAAGCTGATCCAGCGCCATAAACAGAAGCTGTTTAAGCTGTCTTTCTTTTCTTGTCAGGCCAGCCATCAAATCCGGAGAAGGAGAAAGAATATGGAATTCCTTCAATGCGGTTTGATCATTAAAAGAGTAATTAGCCGTTTCCTGATTTTCCAGCATTTCATATGCCAGCTGCTCCTGCCTTGGTATTAACCTGCTTTTTCTGATTGGAATATTGTAGCCGATTGTATCTACAGCCATTATGCCTGTCCCATCTGATACAACAAAGCAATACTCCAATTGGATGCGTTCATGATTTTTCCTTAAGTAAGCTTTTTGATAAATATCATCTAGCAGTTGTTGTGGCAGCTCAGAAAGATCATTTTCAATATAATTAAAAAGAACCGGGTCAATCTTCAGCAGCGGAACCTGGTCAAGCAGTTCTACGCCATCATCTTTTCTCCATTCATGAAAATGGCATACATTGTATCCATTTTCTTCTCCTTCAAACCAATTCACCCAAACATCATGAAGATACAACATTTTTCAACCCCCACTTCAACAAACTATTTGTCACTCAGTATGGGCAGCAGGCAGTAAATTTATTCCTATATTGAACTCACAATCCATTTTTTGTAATTAGCAGGCTTTATATTTGATGAGATGTCTATTAATCATCCTCATTTGAATAGGGAAGATATATGCTCAGTGTAATTATAATTATTCCGATCGGAAGCAAATAGCATTCCGGGCGATAGGTGATAAAATGCAAATATTCTTTGAAGGTTTGTCCAGTTGTAAGCAAATTCAAATACCCTATGACACTGACCCCTCCCGAAACAGAGACTCCAAACCCCGTTAAAAGCCAAAATGCCCTAAATAACATGTTCTTTACTATATTTGTGAGTCATAAAAGGTTTTATTGGTGCCATAAACTCACTCCCACTATCTTTTTTACATGTATATGAAGGCATTTGTTTAGATATGTACAAGCTATAGGCCACAAGACAGCAAAAAACGCCTTATTACAGGCGTTTTTTTTGCTATCTGTTGGATTTAGGGTTGAAGGCATCTTTCAAACCTTCCCCTATGAAGTTGATTGATAGGATTGTAAATGTCAGAATCGCAGCAGGCGGAATCCAAATCCACCATTTACTTGTTAAAACATCAGGACTTCTTGCTTCCTGAAGCATGTTCCCCCAGGTTGGAATGTTGATTGGTACACCAAATCCGAGGAAGCTTAGGCCTGTCTCAGCTACAATCATCGCTGCAAGAGTAATGGTTGCCTGAACAATAATGGTCGACATGACGTTCGGCAGCAAGTGTTTAAAAATGGTTTTTGGTGCAGAGCATCCAATGGATACAGCACTCATAATATACTCATTTTCCTTCTCAGCCATGACCTTGCTTCGCACCAGACGTGCCGTTCCTGTCCAGCTTAGTACACTTATTACAAATATTAGGGTTCCTGTACTTGATTCGATAAAAATGGATTTCAATACGATAACAAACAGCAGGAATGGAAAGTTCATCATAAAGTCTGTAAATCTCATCAGGGCATTATCAACCCAGCCGCCAAAGTATCCGGCAGTAGCACCAACTAGAGTACCAATGGTAATAACCGAGAGCGTGATAGAGAATGCAAGCAAGAGTGATGTCTTGCCGCCGTGAAGAGTTCTGGCAAAAACGTCTCTGCCAGACTTGTCTGTGCCGAAGTAGTGATCAGCAGATGGTTCTTTGCTCATCTGTGTTAAATTAATCTTAGCTGTCTCCTCAACCGGCATAGTTAGCGGCTCAGCTAATATGGACATTACACAGACAAGCAGCAGGAAAACAAGACTAATCATTGCTGCTTTATTGCGCAAAAACTTGCGGCGGGCGAGAGCCCATGGTGATTGACTCTTCGGAGGTTTAACAGGCTCTGCTAAACCGGGCGAAGTTTGCTGTGAAATTGATGGTTCCATACTCTCACCTACCTAACTTAAACGAATACGCGGATCTACTAAACCATATAGTAAATCTGCAACTAAATTTCCAATTAGCGTTAAAATTGTAAGCATCATGGCAATAGCCATCATGACTGAATAATCACGTGAATTAACTGATTCTACGAATAAATAACCGATGCCAGGGTATGTGAAAATGGTTTCTGTGATAATTGCCCCTCCAAATAGATTGGCAATATCAAATCCAAGTAAAGTAACAATAGGTATGATTGAGTTTCTTAGAATGTGCTTATTATAAATCGCAGATTCTTTCGTACCTTTAGCTCTTGCTGTACGAACATAATCCTTGCGAGAGCTTTCGATCATATCATTTCTCAAGAACTGTGTATAAGCGGCTGTAGCCATGGCTCCAAGCACAATAGCCGGCAAGACTGTATGTTTTGCTTTACTTAAGTAATATTCCAGTGTCCCTGCTTCTACCCCGCTGCCGATACTTCCACTGGCTGGAACCCATCCAAGATTGATGGCAAAAACATAAATGGCAACCAAAGCTGCAACAAAGCTTGGAATTGCAAGTGCTAGATAGTTAAACGCTGATATTAAATAATCTCCAATGCTATAGGCAAATCGCCCAGAGTATCTTCCCATTAAAAAGGCTAATAAATAAGTGATTAAAAGAGCTGATATTCCTAAAATAATCGTGTTCGGCAAACGGTCACCAATTAATTCCATAACCGGGCGCTTATGAACAAATGAATCTCCAAAATCTCCTTGGACCACACCACTCATCCAGCGGACATACTGCACAGGAATAGGATCGTTCAATCCCATCTGCTCACGCATTTCTTCAATATACTCCGGATCTGAGTTTAATGGGTCAATTTTTCCAGATAGTGCGTCACCAGGCATGAGCTTTGCCAGGGTGAAAACCACTACCGAGATAAGGAAAATTATGGGAATCATACCTATAAGTCGTCGAATTGTGTACTGTAGCATTTCCATTCCCCTTACCAAACAAAAATTTATTCGCTGGTTAAACTTGTATTCCTTGGAGGAGCAATTCCCCCAAGGAATACAGGTTCCTATTATTCTGTTACTCTACAATGTGCCACTTGTGGAACTCATCTGTTCCAAATGGAGTTACTTTAACTCCGCCAACACGCTTGTTGATCGCCCATGGATCTACACGCTGTTCGAAGAAGATGATTGGCAATTCTTCGTTTACTAGCTTTTGCCATTCATTATAGACTTCCTGACGGTGTTCAGTAACATCTTTACTTGCATCTTCAGGGAACGTAATACCCTTCTTAATTAGCTCATCAGACTTTTCATTGTACCATCTCCACATGTTCCACTTATCCGTAGATAACCAGATTCCAGCTGGATCCGGATCATTAGCAAGTCCCCATGCACCCATGAATGTCTCAACAGACGGATCATCTGCTTCGATAGTGTCATAGAAAAGGTTGAAATCTTTTAATGAACCGCCATTAAGCTTTGCGTTTAAGCCAACTTCCTGCCAGGATTGCAGGATGAATTGAGCACGTGCTTCTGAAGTTTCAGCGCCTGCCATAGCATCAAAGTTAATTGTAAATGGCTTGCCTTCTGGATCTTCACGGAAGCCGTCGCCGTCTTTATCAACATAGCCTGCTTCGTCAAGTAATTTCTTTGCTTTTTCAGGATCATACTCATATGGATTGATTTCTGAATCATCAATCTTAGCCCATGATACTGAAGGGAAAGGAGTGTTTAATGGTTTTCCTAAGCCGTTTGCAAAACCATCGATAAATGCCTGACGGTCAATGGCATGTGCCATTGCATGGCGAAGGGATTTGTTCTGGAACTTCTTGTTATCAGATACTACTACACCTTTTTTAGTGTCATAGTGACCCCAGTCAAAAGCAATATAGCTGTAAGACATAGCATCTGCTTCTACCGGATTTACATTATCTAGAGCTTTAATAGCTTCCCACTGATCTTTTGGAGCTTCAATAACATCGATTTCTCCGTTTTGCACTAAACCTTGCGCAAGAGAACCATCAATAATTTTGTAAACTACGCCATCCAATTTGGCTGGTCCCTGCCAGTAATCATCAAAACGCTCAAATTCGATCATTTCGCCAGGTACGATGTTTTTCACTTTAAAAGGACCTACACCGATTGGAGCTTTACGGATTTGATCGGCATCCGGAAGCTCTTTAGAAGAAATATCTCCGTAGTAGTGCTTTGGTTCAGGATAGATCCAAATGTTTTCCAACAAGTTAACAGAAGGCTCAGTTACTGTTACCTCAATTGTATAATCGTCTACTACCTTGATACCTTCAATTTTGTCAGCTTTTCCATCTTTATATTCTTGAGCACCTTTGATCATTGCTACGTTAGCAAAACGAGCACCTTCATACGTTGGATCTGCAATTAAATACCATGCATATTCCATATCTTCCGCTGTTAATTCTTCACCATCATGCCATTTAACACCTTGCTTAAGCTTGAAGGTTAATTTAGTTTTGTCTTCAGATAACTCATAGTCTGCCAAGTTCGGTTCAGAAATAAGCTCATCATTTACTTTAAGCAATCCTTCATGCATAAATTGAAGGGCATTTGCATCATCTTCACCTTCATAATAAGCAAAAGATAAAACGCCTTTAAATGGCTGTGTGTAACCGAATGTTACTTTGCCGCCTTCTTTTACTTCTCCAGATGCTTTCCCATCATCTTTTGGTTCCTTTTCAGTGTTGGCTTTCTCTCCGCCGCCAGAACATGCTGCAAGGAATACAGACATGACAAGCAGAAGCGAAAGCAGCCAAAATGCTGATTTCTTCATTGTTTTCCCCCCGAAAAATATTTTTTGACAAAGCCTTATTTATATAAGTGACAAGCGACTCTATGCCCAGGCTTCACCTCCTTTAATTGCGGTTTTACACTATGGCATTCCGGCATTGCATGTGCGCAGCGCGGATGGAATGTACATCCTTTTGGAGGATCAATCGGGCTTGGTACATCACCCTCTAATATGATTCTTTCTTTTTTCTTGCGCGGATCGGGTTCAGGAATCGCAGAGATCAGTGCCTGAGTATATGGATGCAGAGGCTCTGCATAGAGGCTGTCCTTTTCAGCAACTTCTACAAGGCCTCCCAGATACATAACCCCTATCCGGTCACTCATATGTTTAACAACACTCAAATCATGGGCAATAAATAAGAAAGTAAGATCAAATTCATCCTGCAGCTCTTTTAATAGATTCAATACCTGTGATTGGACCGAAACGTCCAGGGCTGAGACAGGCTCATCCGCAATAATCAGCTTAGGCCTTAAAGCCAGGGCTCTTGCGATTCCGATACGCTGTCTTTGCCCGCCGGAAAACTCATGCGGGTATTTATAGTAAGCATCCTCAGGCAGCCCAACTTTCGCAAGAAGATCCATTACTTCCGGCTTCAGTTCCTTTTCGGATTTGCTGTTATAGTTCCTGATTGGCTCTGACACAAGATGCCCAACCATCATCGTGGGATTTAATGATGCATAAGGATCCTGGAAAACCATCTGGAAGTCCTGGCGGATTTTCCTCAGGCTGGTTCCTCTTACATTTGTAATATCCTGTCCGTCAAAGATGATTTGCCCCTCTGTCGGTTCCAGAAGTCTGAGTATCGTTCTGCCTGCTGTTGATTTTCCGCAGCCTGATTCTCCCACCAGCCCCAGCGTCTCCCCTTTCTTAATTTCAAAGGAAATATCGTCGACAGCCTTAACGACCGCCACAGTCTTTCTAAGGATTCCGCCTTTTATCGGGTAGTATGTTTTTAGGTTTTTAACCTCTAATAGCACTTCATTGCTGCTTTTATCCTTTTTTAGAACAGCTGTATTATTATGCTCTGTACTCATTATGCGTTCACCTCGTGTTTCGGCTGGCTTGTCTCGTAAAGCAGGCAGGCAACCTCATGTCCTTCTTCATTTTCTGCCAATTGAGGTGTAACTGTCAGGCATTCCGGCATTGCCTTAGGGCAGCGTGCCGCAAATTTGCAGCCTGTTTTAGGCATATTTTTTAATGAAGGCACAATTCCTTTTATTGTGCTTAGCTTTTCCACTTCTTCATCCATTTTCGGAATGGCTCCCATCAGTAGCTGAGTGTATGGATGCTTGGGATTGTGAAATAAAGAATCTACATCTGTCCGCTCTGCTATTTTCCCTGCATACATAACAATTACTTCATCGCACATCTCAGCCACTACACCAAGATCATGAGTAATCAGAATGACGGACATATCATTGACTTCCTGGATTTCTTTTAAAAGCTCAAGAATTTGGGCTTGTACAGTAACATCCAGGGCAGTAGTCGGCTCATCAGCGATCAGCAGCTTCGGCTGGCAGGCAATGGCTATGGCAATCATGACCCTTTGCCTCATACCTCCTGAAAGCTGATGCGGATATTCATCTACAATTTTTTCAGGTCTTGAAATTCCTACACTTTTTAGAAGTGCAATACTTTTAAGCCGTGCTTCTTTTTTGGAGATCTTCATATGATTGAATAATACTTCCTGCAGCTGGAACCCTATCGAGAAAACAGGATTTAATGAAGTCATAGGTTCCTGGAATATCATCGCGATATCTTTTCCCCTGATCTTATTAATCTCTGAATCTGTCATGTTCTCCAAATGAACACCGTCAAAGAGAATCTCACCGTTTCGGATTTTGCCAATGCCCTTAGGCAGGAGTTTCATAACAGAGAGGCTCATTACAGATTTTCCGCACCCGGACTCTCCCACTATTCCAACTATTTGTCGGGGTTTTACTCGGAAAGAAACATTATCAACTGCGTTATAATATGTACCATCTATGGAAAAAGCCGTTTCTAGATTCTTCACCTCTAGTAATGGTGCGTCTTTATGCTGACGGGGATTTGCGCTCATAGGACACCTCTTACATTTTTAATTATTCTGTCAATTCATTCTATTTGTCTAAAATATTATTACAAACTTATTACAATTGCAAGATTTTTTTAAAATTTATTAAAATTCATTTTTCTACATTAAAAAAAAAGCCCGCATTTTAGGACTTTAAAGCGAATATGAATCCAGTTTATATAAAGTTTGATCTACAAAATATTCTGAAGACGCACTAAAAGAAATTTTTGCAGAAAAACTTTTTTCCTCTTTGAATTCCTTTACAATTTCGTAGCCGGCAGCATAACCAAGTAATAGAGGATAAGGTCTCTCACCATATAATATCTTTTGATGGAGACTATCATTCTTTTTTAATTTCAGGTTCGGTTTAATCAATTTATCCCAAAATTTCCTGATTTCCTCTTTTGAATACCTGGTGCACCAGGGCCCTCTGAATTTCTTTCCACAGTATAATTCTACTGAATGTTCGGCAAGCCCTTCCAGTATAATGGAATCGAGCAGCGTAAATTCTTCAAGCTTTTTTTTCTGTGAGTTAATTCTGCAGACATGGTGATATTCATGCACAAATAAAGCCTCTAGTTCAGCTTCTTCTATTTCAGAAGGAAGAAACAGAAAGAGCATATTTGCAAAGGATACTCCCGATTTACCAGAATGACGCGTAAATAGTCCTCCTCCAGCAGAAGGGAAAATGTAAACATTGATGTCAGGTCCCGCCCACATCCTCCTATATTTTAAGTGAATGCTTTTTGCCAGGTCCCACACTTTCTTTTCTTTTAACTCCTTGAAAATATTCCTGCTGAACCGGTCAGGTGTATACATGCCGAAGCCCGTTAGGTACTCGTATATTTTTCGGGGGTTATCATCATTGAAGGGTCCGGTAAGCTTTTCACATATTTTAAGCGGTTCCTTAAAGCCTTCCTCGAGCCATAAATCTGTTCTAACTATCCCATTTCTGCACCTCCTTATACTCGATAATATGTAGGTATAAGGATTTTGTTAATCAAAAAAAAGCTGATTCAAAGGAGGTTTGACTTCCCTTAAATCAGCTTTGGTTATTTCTTATTCATATTTTTTAAAAACAATGGTTGCATTGTGGCCGCCAAAGCCCAGTGAATTGCTCATTGCAGCTGTTATTTCTTTTTCCCTGGCCTTATTTGGAACATAATCCAAATCACATTCAGGATCCGGATTCTCGAGATTAATGGTCGGCGGCAGGATTCCTTCCTTCATTGCCAGAACTGTGAAAATGGCTTCAATTCCGCCTGCAGCTCCCAGTAGATGTCCTGTCATTGATTTAGTCGAGCTTACTGCCAATTTATAGGCATGATCTCCAAACACCTCTTTGATTGCCAACGTTTCAAACTTGTCATTATAATCTGTACTTGTACCATGAGCATTAATATAATCGATATCATCCGGCTTTAAGCCGCCATCTTCGATTGCCATTTTCATAGCTCTTGCTCCGCCTTCTCCTCCTGGAGCAGGTGCGGTGATATGATAGGCATCCCCTGTAGCACCATAGCCTACTATTTCTGCATAAATTTTTGCGCCGCGGGCAAGTGCATGCTCCAGTTCTTCAAGTACTACAATTCCAGCACCCTCCCCAATAACAAACCCGTCACGATTTTGATCAAATGGACGGCTGGCCGTTTTTGGATCCGGATTGGTTGAAAGCGCGGTGTTTGCACAAAATCCAGCTACAGACATTTTTGTGATTGGTGCTTCGGCTCCGCCTGAAATCATCGCATCGGCATCGCCTCGCTGAATAACCTTGAAGGCATCACCGATTGAGTTTGTACCAGTGGCACATGCGGTCACTGTACATGAGTTAAACCCTTTTGCCCCCAGGTAGATCGAGACTTGGCCAGTTGCCATGTCCGGAATCATCATTGGCACGAAGAATGGGCTGACTCTTCTGTATCCACGTTTCATAAATATTTCATATTGATTTTCAAATGTTTCCATTCCGCCGATGCCTGAACCAATCCAAACACCGATGCGATGAGCATTTTCATCTGTAATCTGTAGGTTTGCATCTCTAACAGCCATCATGGATGAAGCAACAGCGTAATGTGTGAAGCGGTCCATTTTTCGGGCATCTTTTTTATCAAAAAAGTCTTCAGGATTGAAATCCTTTACCTCAGCAGCTACTTTAGCCGGGTACTCATCTGCATTTAATCTAGTCAGCGGCCCAACCCCTGAAACACCTGATTTAATATTATTCCATGTCGTTTCTGTATTATTTCCAAGCGGTGTTACAGCTCCAATGCCTGTAACAACAACCCTTCTTTTATTCATAAGATTGCAGCTCCTTTTAAATTATCATCATTTTTAAATGAGTTTCTTATCTTCCCCATCTCATCGCAATGGCTCCCCAGGTTAGTCCTCCTCCGAAGCCGACCATCACAAGCAAATCATCATCTTTAATTTTTCCAGCTTCCAGCTCTTCCACCAATGCAATCGGAATAGATGCAGCAGAAGTATTTCCGTATTTATCCACTGTTTTGGACATCTTTTCAACAGGAAGTTCCAATCTTTGACGGGAAGCTTCCATGATGCGGATATTTGCCTGATGAGGAATTAAAAAATCCACGTCTTCTTTGGATAATCCAGCTTTATCAAGTACATTGATGCAGCTTTCACCCATTTGACGAACCGCAAATTTGAACACTTCACGCCCGTTCATGATGATATATTCATCCTGGTATAGATGTTTTGCGCCCGTTCCATCTGCTCCTAATTCAAATGATAATATTCCCCGGCCATCCGAGACTTGCCCAATTACAGCTGCACCTGCTCCGTCTCCAAATAAAACGGCAGTATTACGGTCATTCCAGTCTGTAATTTTTGAAAGCTTTTCTACACCTACTATTAAAACATTTTTATATGTCCCAGTTTCAATAAATTGTTTTGCCGTTATGATACCATACATGAATCCTGCACATGCAGCACTAATATCCATTGCCGCCGCCTTACTTGCTTTTAGCCTCTCCTGGAGCATGCAGGCAACAGATGGAAAGGGCTTATCCGGTGTAACCGTTGCAACTAAAATCAGATCTAAATCCTCTGCTTCAATACCTGCATTATCCAATGCCTTTAATGCCGACTCATAGGCCATATCTGATGTATCTATGCTGTCATCCGCAATTCTTCTCTGTTCAATTCCAGTCCTGGTCCGGATCCATTCGTCAGAAGTATCAACTATTTTCTCCAAATCAGCATTTGTTACCACTTTTTCAGGAAGATATCTTCCGATTCCTATAATACCAGCATTCATGGAGTCCCACTCCCTTTCATATTTACAAACCCATAAGTATTCTCTATTTAAATATTAATATCAATTATTATGACTTGGTACTAATTTTATCAAAAGTTTATACTATAACGCAACACTTTTTACCTTGCCTGCTGATTACTCCACAAATGTCTATACCCGGTCAATTTTTCTTCATATGCTGATATATAGGCATCTGAAAGGAGGTAATTGGCATATGCTTGATAAGGATAAAGAAAAAACAGAAGACCCTTTAACCCATTTTTTATTTGGAAATAAACGGGCTGAAGGTTTCGATAGCAGTGCTGAAGAAGGTCACGGGAATGATGATTGGCTTTTCGGTGGCAGAAGCAGAAATGCTCATGAAGCTGACGACTGGCTCTTAGGGGGAAAAAGCATCGAAACTACTGAAAGAGAAAGTTCTGGCAAAAAAAATGAAAACAATATCCTGAACAACATAAACGTAGAGGAACTAATGGGCAACATCGATACACTGATGTCTTCAGCACATCATTTAAAGCCTTTACTGAAAAAAGCGGGTCCTTTGCTGGAAATGTTTTGGAAGAAGTAGAGGCTGTGTTTCCTCAAAAAACAACAAAAACCAGCCCAAAAGGCTGGTTTCCTAAATTATTCACTCTCATTCAAGGCATCCGCTTTGCCCATTTCATAGGCTTCGTTCATGACTTTGGTGAATAGGTTCATGAATGGCTGGATCATTTCCATGGATAGTTCGATGCCTGCTTCGTCAAGCTGCTGTTTGGCTTCTGGCAGGTATTTCATGGCGATTTGCATGAATTCCATGTTTTTTTCGTTCATCTTGCAGTACCTCCTATGTATGGTAATTACTATTCAGGCAGTTTGCCTGTTTTTTTGTAATTCTCAATGACAGCGTTTAATTCTTTTTTGAATTCTTCGTCGACTTCAGGGCTGAATTTTCCAAGTGAAAGCACTTCATCCTCGAAATCGAAGGATAGATTTCCTGATTCAAGCTCGCCTTCATTATATTTTTCTGCCACTAGTTCATATAGTACATCTACATGCTGAATTGTACTGGTCAGGACAACTGATTCCCCTAAATCAGACTGATCAGAAATATAGCCGATGGCGTAGAGCCCTTCTTCTTTCAGCTTTTCGATAACAGGAACATTATACCCATCTCCGGCGGGATATACAACATCTGTCTTACTGGCAATAAGTTTGTCCAAAAGAGCGATGGCTTTGTTATCATTATCCCAGTTGCCGACATATTGGATCTGCACGTTTACATTATCATTGATATAGTTTGCACCTTCATAAAATCCTTCTACTTCCGGCTGCCATTCAAAAGCCGCCAGTATTCCTACATTATTCGTTTTCGTCATATGTCCTGCAACCATGCCTCCGAAGAAACCCATTGCATATGCTTCAAAGTTCAAACTGGTGGTGTTTTCATTTTGGGCGTCACCATTAAAGCTGACAAAGTGAATGTCAGGATATTTTTTTGAGATGTTATTAAAGTATGCAGCGTATTCATTGCCATGTCCAAAGATCAGGTTTACACCTTTTTGGTCAAACTCTTTAACAGCTCTTTCAACAACCATCTCTGAATTCATGCCTTCTTTATAATAAACCTCAATATCATAATGGGATTGAATCTTTAGCATGCCTTTATAGCCTTTGGTCCCCCATACTTGGTCATTGACAGTATCGGGCACTAATAATCCAGCTTTCTCAAGTTTTCCTGCAGACATCGGCTGTCTGCAGGAGGCCAATAAAAGAAGGCACAAAAGAAGGATCCCTAATTTCTTTAATGTCTTATGCATCTTCTTTTTCTCCGCCTCTCTGTCTTTCGCTACCTGCTACCGGTTTAATTTACCAGACTAATTTAATTCTACCTTTTCTTTATCTCAAATGGAAAGATTTTTTTCCAATTTACAAGTCATCCGGGTTTCCTAATGAAATAAAATGTCTTCTTTGTTTTTCGAGACCATCGGATAAGTTTACTGAACACTGAATCGTTCTTTCAGTTACTTTCCCTATTGCCAAATCGGGACATCTCCAATTTTCATTATTGTCAAAGGAAAGATAGTCAGCGCATTTTCGCCAATGCCCGGTGATGCTGCTTTTTAAAAGATAGGACTCATCGAAAGGCCTATCTGCACAACTTGATAAGAAATTGATGAGATCATCAATATAGATAGCATCATGTATCCATTCTCTTTCACTTATCATTACTCTTTCTTCCGCAATAGACTGATGAAAACTAAATTCCTTAGGCTGCCAGGGACCATAAATAACAGGCAGATAAAAGGATGAAACTGAAATATTGTTTTCTTTAAGAATTGTAATAGCATCTTCCAGCCGGCTGTGTGTTCTGCTGATGTCTTTAAGCCACTGAATGGGGAGCAAAAATGCAAATTTCACCTGAAGGTTCTGGAATATAGCCAGGTTTTTCATAAGAAATCCTTCAATAAGCTCCTTCTCCCTTAAAGCGGCAAGCCCACTCCTAATATATAAGTCGTATATATCTATATAAATCATGTCATTTTTTAATATTTCTTGAGATTTAATCCATGCAGAATAGTTTTTTTCATAGAAGTTGGCATTCCGTCCGATTGTCAGACGTTTTTCGTGAATTAAAGCGTCATCTTTTTCTCTGTCGAAATGAATTCCGTCTATCTCGCAGCCCTGTTCCAGAAGATGCTTGCACAGGCTGAAACCTATATATTCAAATGTCCCTAAAATGACTGCCCTGTCCATCTTCACCCCTCCTTGGAAGCATATTAATGTATACTATGCTCAAAGGATTGTCTTTATTTCTTTGCGGAATTGAAGCAGATTTACAGGACTTTTTCATATTTTCTAAAGAAGCTTGTCATTTGGGAAGAAATTCGCTGTTTTTTATCTGGGAGGATATAAAACACTGAGATAGGGCTATTTTCATTTTCCCATTGTATGGATCGTTTCTTTAAATAATCCGATTGCTTGTAAGCTCTCCCGCCGGACAGAACCTGAATGATTCTAACGGGGACTTTAAGGCCGGATGTGAGGTTTTTTTCATGTTTGCTGAGCTGATCTGCTATGTTATCCGTTTCTATTTCATAGGAAGCTGCCAGTTCTCTTAATAGTTTCTTATAAAAGAACTTATGCTCTTTTTCCTGGTCGAGATGATGCTTTAGTGAAAGAATAGGATTTATTAATACGGCTGAACGGATTAAATCACTCATTTCATGCAATAACCTAAGGGCAACCAACGCTCCCATGCCCTCAGCAATAATATGGATCTTTTCGTTTATAATTTCTGTACGCGTGATATGTTCATACAAGTACTTAGCCTTCTCAACAGCCCGATCGCTTCCCCAGTGCCTTCCGTATAAATTTGAATAAAAGATCGTATAGCCATCTTGTCTTAGTTTCTTTATTAATGAATATTTCCCTTCATTCTGAGTCCAAAAACTGCAGTTTCTATCAACATAGTGCCGATCATCCCCAATTATCAGAATACCGAAACCACTTGGTTTATCTGGGTAATGAATCATGCACCATTCTGTATCCAGCTGGAAGTTCCGGCTTTCCATAGTAAAACTCCTTTGCAAGTTTGTTCATAATATAATGTATGTAAATAAACTTAAAATGAAAGGGAGATTAGCCTAGTTTTAGACAAGTTCATCAATGGGCTGAAAAGAGAAAAAATAAATTTATTTCTTTAATGGCTTATGCTAATATGAAAAGGGATTAATTATGTTAGAGGTGAAATAGATGAGATTCTTTTGGACATTCTTCTGGACTTTCCTTCTTGTTCAAATGTTAACGTACGTAGTTTCCTCAATGCTTGGAGCGCCATACGATTTTGTAACCGGCACTATTCTTGCGGTTGGGACAACTGTTCTAATTTTTGTTGTCGCTTCCATCATTCCTGAAGGTTCTGTTGAGAAAGAAGGAATTCATTAATCTGCAGCTTCTGCAGTAAATGAAAAGAGTCATCCTGTTAATTCAGGATGATTCTTTTCATTTGTGGCCTTATTTTACCATCAGTTCAATTCTGCCGTTTTCTGCTGATATAATAACTTCACTTTGATCTTTAATTTCTCCTGCGATTATTTTGCGGGCGAGTGCTGTTTCAACGTTCCTTTGGATAAACCGTTTGAGCGGCCTGGCGCCATAGACAGGATCAAATCCGTTTTCTGCAATATATTCTCTCGCATCATCATTTATACTTAACTTAATATGCTGATCTGATAATCTTGCTTGAAGCTGAGTAATTAATTTTAATACAATGCCCTTTATTTCATTGAGAGCTAAAGGCTTAAACAAGATAATTTCGTCCACTCTGTTTAAAAACTCCGGACGGAAATGGCTCCTCAGCTGTCCAAGTACATTATCTCTGCTCTCTTCAGTTATGTCTGACTCATTGGAAGAGCGTTCCAGAAGAATGTGGGAGCCAATATTGGAAGTCATAATGATAACCGTATTTTTAAAATCAACCGTGCGGCCCTGTGAGTCAGTGATCCTTCCATCATCAAGCATCTGCAGGAGGATATTAAATACTTCTGGATGTGCCTTTTCAATTTCATCAAGCAGGATTACTGAGTATGGCTTCCTTCTGACAGCTTCTGTCAGCTGACCGCCTTCCTCATAACCTACATACCCCGGAGGAGCGCCAATCAATCTTGATACAGCATGTTTTTCCATATATTCGGACATATCAATTCTGATTATTTGTTCCTCACTATCAAACAGTGACTGGGCAAGTGCCTTAGCTAATTCTGTTTTTCCCACTCCGGTAGGACCAAGGAAGATGAAAGAGCCAATGGGGCGGTTCGGATCTTTAATGCCTGCCCTGGCTCTTAGGACAGCATCTGACACAAGCTGCACCGCTTCATCCTGGCCAATTACTCTTTCGTGAAGGATACTTTCAAGACGAAGCAGCTTTTCACGTTCTCCTTCAACAAGTTTTATCACGGGAATACCGGTCCACCTTGCCACAATGCCAGCAATCTCTTCTTCTGTGACTTCCTCTCTCAGCAGCCGGTCCCCTTGATTCTCATTAACTGCAGTTTCAAGCTCTTTCAATTCCTTCTCCAAAGCCGGGATTCTTCCATGGCGGAGTTCTGCTGCTTTATTCAAGTCATAATTATTTTCGGCCTCCTCCAGTTCACGGCGCATTATCTCAAGCTGCTCCCGCTTTTCCTGGACTTTTTGGATTCCTTCTTTTTCAAGCTGCCATTTAGCTTTCATGCTATTTGCCTGATCCTTTAGTTCAGCCAGTTCTTTTTGAAGGTCTCCGAGTCTCTGTTTGCTTGCATCATCAATTTCTTTTCTTAGTGCCGCTTCTTCTATTTCCAGCTGCATGACCCTTCTTGTAACTTCATCCAGCTCAGATGGCATTGAATCAATTTCCGTCCTGATCATCGCACAGGCTTCGTCAACCAAGTCAATCGCCTTATCAGGGAGGAAACGGTCTGTAATATACCTGTCTGATAAGGTTGCGGCAGCCACTAAAGCACGATCGTGGATGTTGACTCCATGATGAATTTCAAAGCGCTCCTTCAGCCCTCTTAGAATGGAGATTGTGTCCTCCACATCCGGCTCCTGCACTAATACCTGCTGAAAACGCCGTTCCAGCGCAGGATCTTTTTCGATATATTTGCGGTGCTCTTCAAGTGTGGTAGCTCCTATACAGTGCAATTCTCCCCTTGCAAGCATAGGTTTCAGCATATTCCCTGCATCCATGGCTCCTTCTGTTTTCCCCGCACCTACAATGGTGTGTAATTCGTCAATAAAAAGAAGAATTCTGCCTTCGCTCTTCTTAACTTCATTTAAAACTGCTTTCAGTCTTTCCTCAAATTCACCCCGGAATTTGGCTCCCGCAATTAAAGCGCTCATATCAAGGGCAAAAATGGTTTTATCCTTAAGGCCTTCAGGCACATCTTTACGGACAATTCTCTGTGCCAAACCTTCGACAATAGCTGTCTTGCCAACCCCAGGTTCACCTATTAAAACTGGATTATTTTTAGTTTTTCTTGAAAGGATGCGAATGACATTCCTGATTTCGCTGTCCCGGCCAATTACAGGATCTACTTTTCCCTTCTTTACCTCTGAGACAAGATCTCTTCCATACTTTTTTAATGCATCATATGTTGATTCAGGATTTTGCGATGTCACTCTCTGATTCCCCCTGACTTCTTTAATCGCCTGCTCCACTTGCATTTTACTTATCCCGTATGATTTTAAAATTGCTGCCGTTTCGGTATCCGCTGCTGCAGCAGCCAGCAGTACATGCTCCACTGACATGAAATCGTCCTGATATGTCTTCATATAATTTTCTGCTTCGGCCAGCAGCCGCTGCAGTTTACCGGTAATATACAGCTTCCCTTGTTCTGTTCCTGAACCGGATACTTGCGGTTTCTTTCTAAGCGCTTCCTGCATTTTATTAGAAACTGAATCTATAGGAATCTGAATTTTTGACAGTATTAATGAAACAAGGCTGTTTTCCTGCTCCAGTAAAGCCAGGAATAAATGAGCTTCATCCACCTCCTGATGCTGCTTTCGAATAGCTATGGTCTGTGCATTCAATAACCCTTCCTGAAGCCGCTCTGTCATCCGATTTAAATCCATTATGCAACCTCCTATTTGACCTTTTTTGACCTTTTGTTTTTATTATAATTCAATCTTTTCATATGTAAAGTTTTCAGCTTTTTCCATATCTAAAAAGCCATCCGCTATTGGGATGGCTCTAATTCCTATTTCCCCAATTTCCATTTAATTAATCAGGGCTTTCTTTTATATGTCCAAATCCGGTTATGGTTGGATGTTTCCGGAAATTGGTCTCCAGCTCTCATTTTAAGCATTTGCGGATTATTGACATTGCTTCCCGTTTCGCCAACTTCTATATAAATTCCATTATTAGGCGCTTTCTGGCCAGGCTTAAATTGTCTGTTTTGCCCCATCCAAATACCTCCTTTAATCGTAAATCACTTATTATTATTTCCACTCCTGCATCTCTCATAAGGGAAACTATTGGCATTCCCAAAAAGCAATGAACAGGATATTACTTTACTCTGCCATCCTTTTTATTGTTAAATGGGAAGGTGTGAGATTTCAATATGGAGGATTTAAATGTGACTGATTTTCTGACATTGCTTAAATACTTGTTTTTAGGTTTGTTTCAGGGATTTACAGAGCCTATTCCCATTTCATCGAGCGGGCACCTGGAAATTGCGCAGCACTTTTTCGATCTGGACATTAAAGGGCTTAGCTTTGCCCTTCTTGTAAATACCGCCTCTTTAATAGCCGTTCTGCTTATATACAGAGAGGATATTATAAGACTCATTCGCAATGGTCTTGCATACGTTACAACCAAAGATAAACAGGCGGAATCTGATTTTCGTTTTATCATTTACTTGATTATCGGTACCATCCCTGCCGGTGTTATTGGCATTTTGTTTGAGGATTTTATTGATGTTCATCTTGCCAATATTAAGACAGTGGGTATTACTCTTATCGTAACTGGACTTGCCCTGTGGCTGATCCGGAATTTACGAGGACGGAAAAATGATGCTGAATTATCTTATAAGGACGCAATCATTGTAGGTCTTGCCCAGGCAGTTGCCCTGATACCGGGAATCAGCCGTTCAGGTGCTACCATTGTCGCCGCAATGGGACTTGGGATGAAACAGGAAACAGCCTTAAGGTTTTCTTTCCTTTTATATATCCCCGTAAGTGCAGGCGGAATGATATTGGGTTTCAACGACATTTTAACAGATCCCAATTTATCTGAATTGGCTTTGCCCTATACTATAGCTTTTTTTGCCTCACTGATCGCATCTTACTTTTCGCTAAAATGGTTCATGAATATTATGGCTAAAGGGAACCTGAAGTATTTTGCGATTTACTGTTTTATTGTTGGGCCGCTTGTTTATTTCCTATCTTAATGAAAAAGCCTTCTCTGCGATGAGAAGGCTTTTCCATTATAATATCTCTGAAAGAATGGCTTTTTGAACATGAAGCCTGTTCCCAGCCTGCTGAAACACAGCGGAATTGTTTCCATCAATGACCTCTGCTGTAACTTCCTCACCGCGATGGGCAGGCAGACAATGCAAAAAGACATAATCTTTTTTGGCTTTTTGGACAAGATATTGATTAACCTGATATTCAGCAAAATCTTTGAGCCTCTTGTCATTCTCTGCTTCCTGGCCCATGCTCGTCCAGACATCCGTATAGATGGCATCGGCATTAGCAGCGGCTTCTTCAGGATCCGATGTGACGATTACCTTTGAACCGGTTTGTTCGGCAAACTCTTGTGATTGCTGGAGAACAGATTGATCCGGTTCATACCCTGCAGGACAGGCAATCGTGATATTCACCCCCATCTTGGCAGAAGCAATCATTAATGAATGGGCCACATTATTGCCATCGCCTATATATGCCAGGTTTTGGCCTTTTAACTCCCCATTTTTTTCTTCAATTGTTAGAAGATCTGCAAGAGCCTGGCATGGATGATAAAGATCTGTCAGGCCGTTAATAACCGGGATGTCCGCATGATAAGCAAGTTCCTGGATCTTCTCATGTGAGAACGTGCGGATCATAATCGCATCAACATACTGGGAAAGCACTTTAGCTGTATCCGCCATGCTTTCTCCTCTTCCGAGCTGCAGGTCCTGGCTGTTTAGATATAAGGCATGGCCACCGAGCTGAAGCATCCCTGCTTCAAAGGAAACCCTTGTACGTGTAGATGACTTTTCAAAAATCATGCCAAGAATTTTCCCTTTAAGGATAGATGTTTCTGCCCCCTGCAAATGAGCTTCCTTTAATTGCTTTGCTTTTTCCAAAAGCCCCTTTATTTCGTCTCCTGAAAAGTCTGCAAGTGTTAGAAAGTCCTTCCCTTTAATATTTATGCACTTATCCGCTGCCTGAGTTGAGATCATATGACGCCCACTTCCTTTTCTGCCTCATTATTTTTTATGCCCTGCCAATCTTCAATGGATTTAACATTCCATTCGCCTGCCGTCATTGATTTTAATAATGCAATAAGCGTTTCCTTTTCACTGAAAGTCAAAATTCTGTTTTTGGTTCCCATTTCTCTCATTTTTTTATCTTCTTCACTCGTTCCGGGATTATATAAAGCAAAGGTTTCCTGGGCATTCCAGTCCATTTTGTCCTGAGACAGGAAAACAGGCACAGCTTTAGCCTGATTAATATAATGTGTTAATTCGTCTGTTTTTGGAGTATTTGCTATTACGACACATTTGCCCTTAACACCATTTAAACCAGCGTGGAAAGACTTTCTGACAGCTTCCTCATAATTTGGCGCCAGTGAAATGCCCTCACCTGTTGATTTCATTTCAGGACCTACTTTGCTGTCCAACCCCTTTAAAGCATAATTCGAGAAGACCGGGAATTTTACACATACATACGGGAGTTTCGAATCAGCCGGAATTTCATCTTTCGACAAATTATATTTCCCAAGCAATATTTTTGTCGCAATCTCTACCAGCTGCACACCTGTGACCTTGCTGATAATAGGCACCGTTCTGCTTGCACGGGGGTTAATTTCAAGAATAAATACCTCTTCACCCTCCACGATATATTGAATATTCATAAGTCCTTTATAATGGAGCTTTTGCACAACCGCTTTTGCATAGGCCAACATTTTATTCTGGACTTTCTCTGAAAGATTTTGCGGCGGAAGAACGGACATGCTGTCTCCTGAATGGACTCCGGTTTTTTCAATATGCTCCATAATTGCCGGTGCACATATATAATTTCCGTCTGCAGCCAGATCAAGCTCAGCTTCTATAGCATGCACGAATTGATCAATCAAAATCGGATAAGGGACATCACCTTTCGTTAAGTAGCTCTCAAGCTCAGTTGATGAAGAAATACGTTCCATTCCTCTGCCGCCTATAACATAAGATGGGCGTACAAGAATGGGGTATCCAATGTTTTCAGCTGCTGCTTTTAGCTCTGCTTCTGAGTGGACAACATCTCCTTTAATCCTCGGGATATTTAAATCATCCAATAGCTGATAAAAAAGCTTCCGGTCCTCTAATGCATCAATGGTATTTGAGTCAGTTCCAAGCAGGGTAACGCCATAAGCTTCAAGATCGGATGCCAGATTCAGAGCTGTTTGCCCGCCAAGCTGCACAATGACTTCTGAAACTCCTTCTGCTTCAATCACATTCAAGATATCCTCAAGAATTAACGGTTCAAAATAAAGTCTGTCAGCAGTTGTATAATCCGTACTTACCGTTTCAGGGTTGTTATTGATCATGATTGTCTCAACGCCTTCATCTTTCAGCGCAAACACTCCCTGAACAGAGCAATAATCAAATTCAATGCCCTGGCCAATTCTGATGGGGCCGCTTCCGATAATCAGGACTTTTCTCTTATTACTCTTCACCTGTTCATTTTCACCAAAATAACTGGAGTAATAATAATTAGATTGTGCTTCAAATTCAGCAGCGCATGTGTCAACCATTTTATAGGCAGGAAGAATGCCAGCCTCTTTCCTTTTGTCCCTGACTGCTTTCTCCGTTACTTTCCATTCGAATGCAAGAAACTTATCACTGAAGCCCTTTTCCTTAAATAGCTGCAGCTCTTCTTTTGTTGCTCCTTCAAGTGTTAAGGAAGAAATGTGTTTTTCAAGTTTCACCATTTCACTGAGTATGTGGAGGTAGAAATAATCTATTTTTGTGATAGAGTGTAATGCTTTTAATGAGTGATTTCTCCGCAGCAATTCAATCACGGTAAAAAATCTTTCGTCAGTCTGCTTTAATAGCAATTCCTCCAGTTCATCTGCCGATTTCGATGATAAGACTGGTGATATTAAATCCATTCCTTTCACTTCAAGTGAATGGATTGCTTTTAAAAGAGCCCGTTCCAGATTCCGGTCAATACCCATTACCTCTCCGGTGGCTTTCATTTGTGTTCCGAGCTTGCGGTCTGCTGAAGGAAATTTATCAAAAGGCCATTTTGGAAACTTAACAATGACATAATCGAGAGCTGGTTCAAAGCTTGCAAATGTGTCTCCTGTTACAGGGTTGATTATCTCTGATAAGTTATACCCGACTGCAAGTTTTGCAGCCATTCTGGCAATTGGATAGCCTGTTGCTTTGGAAGCAAGGGCAGATGACCTGCTGACTCTCGGATTTACTTCAATCAAGTAATAATTCCTGCTATGCGGATCCAGGGCAAATTGAATGTTGCACCCTCCAATAATGCCCAGCTCCGAAATGATTTTAATAGATGCCGTTCGGAGCATCTGATATTCATCATCAGTTAAGGTCTGTGAAGGTGCGACAACAATAGAATCACCTGTGTGCACCCCTACGGGATCAATATTTTCCATATTGCAAATCGTGATGCACGTATTCTGAGAATCACGCATAACCTCATACTCTATTTCCTTAAATCCCGCTATGCTTTTTTCAACCAGACATTGGTTAATCGCACTTTCTTTTAACCCGCCCTGCACCAGGGATGTCAGTTCTTCGAGATCTCCTGCAATACCCCCGCCTGTTCCGCCAAGGGTATAGGCTGGACGGACGATAATAGGGTATCCAATATCACAGGCAAATTGAACGGCTTCTTCCACTTCATGGACAATGATGCTTTCAGGAACAGGTTCGTTAAGCTCGTTCATCAGCTTACGAAAAGCTTCCCGGTCTTCACCTTTCTTAATGGATTCTATACTGCTGCCCAAAAGCTTCACTCCATAACGTTCAAGCACACCTGATTCACTCAGTTTAAAAGCAAGATTTAATCCTGTCTGGCCTCCCAGTGTGGCAAGCAGGCCATCTGGACGTTCTTTCTTTATAATCTTCTCAAGGCTGTCAGCTGTCATCGGCTCAAAATAGACTTTATCAGCAAAAGCTTTGTCAGACATGATGGTAGCCGGATTGTTATTAACAAGAATAACCTTATAGCCTTCTTCCTTTAATGCTGCGCAGGCCTGTGTTCCTGCATAATCAAATTCTGCTGCCTGCCCGATGACAATAGGGCCGGAGCCGATTACTAATATGGATTGGATACTGGTGTCTTTAGGCATAAGCGAAAACTCTCCTATTCTCCTCTTGAATCATGTTCATAAACTCATCAAAAATATAATCGCCATCCGCAGGTCCCGGATGTGCTTCGGGATGGAATTGCACCGTATGGATTGGAAGGACCTTATGCATCAGTCCCTCAATTGACTGGTCATGAAGGTTTATATAACGTGTTTTAAACCCTGTACCTTTTATGCTCTCGTCATCAACCACATAACTATGATTTTGTGATGACATGAAGACAGTGCTCTTCTTCATGTCCGCAATCGGGTGGTTGGCACCCCTATGGCCAAAAGACAGTTTCTTTGTATTGCCTCCAAATGCTAAAGCTGCCAGCTGGTGGCCAAGGCAAATTCCCAAAGCCGGATACTGCTCCAGCACCTTTTTTAATTCAGGGAGTATGCTTTTTAATTCTTTTGGATCTCCAGGCCCGTTTGAAAGCACCACACCGTCCGGATTTAATTTTTTTATCTGTTCAAAGTTTGTATTATATGGAACAGACGTAACCTTGCAAGCTCTTTTCAGCAAAGAATCCACAATTGATTTTTTAGCGCCAAAATCAATAACAACTATATGAACGCTTCCCTCTCCAAAGCACTCCTTAGCTTGTGAAGATACTTTACAAACCTTTTCATCCTTTGGAAGCAGCATTCCGTCAGCTGATGTTTCCGAAGAAGACATTTTTGCCGGCATGCTGCCTTCCGAACGGATTTTCTTTACAATGGATCGGGTGTCCATATGTCCTAATAATGGAATATTCCATTTCTGAAGGTATTCCTGAAGCGAATAAGCCGATTTATAATGTGATGGATTTCTGCTCCCTTCATAAACAATAACCCCTGCCACATGAGGTTTCTTGCTCTCAAAATCAGACTCATTTATTCCGTAATTTCCGATTAAAGGATACGTAAATACAATGATTTGGTCCTTATAAGAAGGATCTGTCAATACTTCCTGGTAGCCTGTCATTCCTGTAAAAAATACGATTTCCCCTTCTACATCCTTTTCAGGCTGATCAGTCAGCCATTGGCCCTTATAGGAATTGCCGCTATTTAAATGAAGGTATCCTTCCATTCTCAACACCTCGAAGCTATCTGTATATTTATATAACTTTGTTAATTTTTATTCACTCATTTGAAAAATAATACAGCTTACACAGCTGATTTTGAAAATTCCTTTAGTATGGATTTCAGAATTTGTACCGCTTCATCTATTTCAGATTTGGATGCTGTCAAAGGAGGCAGCAGCCTCAAAACATTTTCCCCTGCAGGCAATGCCAGCAAGCCCTTGTCTCTTAATTCCTTTAACAAAGATGGAAGAGGGATATCTGATTCAATACCGACCATCAAACCAAGTTGGCGAATCTCTTTAACAGCTGCGATCTGTTTTAGAGCTTCTGTCAATTTGTCAACAAGATATGCACTTTTCTCCTGAACACCTTGTAAAAAATCATCATTAAAAATTGTCTTCATTGTAGCAATAGCTGCAGCAATGCTGATGGGGTTCCCGCCAAATGTTGATCCATGGCTTCCTGGTCCAAACACCCCTTCTAATGCTTTTCTTCCAATTACAGCGCCTATTGGCATTCCGCTTCCCAGGCCTTTAGCTGCGGTTACGATATCGGGCACAAGGCCAAAATGCTGAAATCCAAAGGCTTTCCCCGTCCTGCCAATGCCGGTCTGAATTTCATCTACTATCAGCAGCGCACCATATTCTCTGCAAAGCTTCTCTGTTTCTGCAAGAAACTCCTGATTCCCAATGTGAATCCCGCCTTCACCCTGGACAATTTCCAGCATTACAGCGGCTGTTTCCAAATCCATCTCATTCTTTAATGCATTAATATCATTAAAAGGAACATATTTAAATGTTTCCAGCATGGAACCATAGCCACTTTTTATTTTATCCTGTCCTGTTGCAGCCATAGTGGCGAAGGTCCTCCCGTGGAATGATTGCTGAAAAGTAATGATTTTTTCCCGTCCCGAAGCTTTTCTGGCAAGTTTGATCGCTGCTTCATTTGCTTCTGCTCCACTGTTGGCAAAGAATACAAGGTCCATGCCCGCAGCTTCAGAGAGAGTCTTTGCTGCATTCTCCTGCTGATCCTGTATAAACAAATTGGAAACATGCCAGAATTTATTCAGCTGTTCGTTAATAGATTTTTGGACACTTGCTGGACGGTGACCCAGATTGCAGACTCCGATTCCTGAGGTGAAGTCCAAATAGCGCTTCCCGCTTTTATCAAAAAGATAACTTCCTTCTGCTTTTTCCGGCTCGACTTCCCACCGGGCATATGTTGGAAATAGGTTACTCAAGTTAAGACCTCCTTCTTGGCAGATACGTTCGTCCCGATCCATATGCCATCCTCATAAAACTTTTCTTTACCTGATACAATCATTACGCTATTTAATCCTTTGCTGATTAGGCTCAAGGCAGAGGTAACTTTTGGAATCATTCCGCCTGTTATTTTTTTATCGTTTATATGCTGTTCAATTTCATACGCGTCAAGCTGGGGAGCGAGGTTACCGTCAATGAAAATTCCTTTTACATCCGTTACAAAAATGCACTGTTCAGCTTTAATGGCATTGGCAACGGCTGCCGCAGCATAGTCAGCATTGATATTCAGTTTCGTGCCGCCTTCTGAAGCTGCAATAGGAGTAATGACAGGGATCAGGTCTTCGTTAAATAACATTTCCAGTAACGACGGATTAACAGCCGTTATTTCTCCAACCAGTCCAAGTTCATCCTGATTGATGCATTCAGCCTTTAGTAATCCCGCATCACTGCCATTTACGCCAAAACCACTCAAACCATGCATTTCGATCATTGAGGTAAGTTTGCGGTTTGATTGTCCTGACAAGACCATCTCTGCTACCTCCAGAACTGCCGGAGTCGTCTTTCTAAGCCCATTGACAAATTCATGAGGGATATTATAAAGTTCCAGCATGCTGTTAATTGCCGGACCGCCTCCATGAACAAAAACAATCTGGTATCCTTCTTTCTTCAACAATAAAACACTATCAAAAAAATCTTTTCCCAGTTCTTCCATAACACTGCCGCCGCATTTAATGACTATACTTTTCAAATAGCATCCCCCTCAGGTACGATAGCTTGCATTGATTTTGACATAATCATAGGATAAGTCACATCCCCAGGCCTTCCCTATGCCTGCTCCCTGATGAAGATCCACAGTAATCTGAATGGCAGTATTGGATAAGTATTCTTTTGCTTCTTCTTCAGAAAATGTCAGAGGAACACTATTTTTCAGCATGACTATAGGTCCGATTGAAATATCTACCGAAGATGGATCAATGGCCGGCTGGCCCTGTCCGATTGCCCCGATAATTCTGCCCCAATTGGCATCTGCTCCATATATAGCAGTCTTTACAAGGTTCGAGCCGACAATCTGTTTAGCAATCATTCTTGCATCATCATCGGTTTTTGTCCCCGATACCTCCACCTCGATCAGCTTTGTTGCTCCCTCACCATCTTTTGCGATTTGTTTGGCCAGACTTTCACAAGTTTTGGAAAGCATCTGTATAAATACATCCCAATCTGGATGATCCGGCGAAAGTTTATTGGTACCGCTGGCTCCATTGGCCATGACCATTACCATATCATTTGTTGAGGTATCCCCATCAACGGTTATCTGATTGAACGTTCGATCAGTAACCTGTTTTAAAGCAAATTGCAAATCAGAGCTGGCTATATTAGCATCTGTTGTAATAAACGCAAGCATCGTTGCCATATTGGGATGAATCATTCCTGAACCCTTAGCAGACCCGCCCATCGTGACTGTTTTCCCATCAATGACTGCAGAGTAGCAGCACTTCTTCATCACTAAATCTGTTGTTAATATGGCTGTTTGAAAATCGTCTGAGTGTATCGCCTCATTGCCGGGCTTCAGCATCTTTATGCCCTGTTCTATCTTATCCATCTGCATATACTCGCCAATGACACCGGTAGAGGCAACCGCCACATGCTGTTCCTTTAAATTGAATTTATCTGCAGTTGATTTTCTCATTTGATAAGCATCTTTTAGACCCTGTTCCCCTGTACAAGCATTGGCACATGCACTATTTACAATGACTGCCTGTATGAGTCCATCCGCTGCAATGCTTTCCTGTGTAACTTTTAGAGGGGCCGCCTGAAAATGGCTGGTTGTATAGACTGCTGCACAATGTGCAGGAATATCGCTTAAAATAATCCCTAAGTCCTTTTTGGAATAGCGCAGCCCTGCATGAACACCCGCTGCTGTAAAGCCTTTCGGTGTGATGATGCTCCCGGCGGGCAGTTCAGCTACTTCAGCTTGAGATACTAATTGCATTTATCTTTCCTCCTTATGGATATAGCGGAACAAATCCGAGACCCGCTGTTTCATCACATCCGCTCATTATATTGGCATTTTGCACAGCCTGCCCGGCAGCACCTTTCATTAAATTATCAATCACTGAAACGATTGTCAGTCTGCCTGTTCTGGAGTCCATGTGGGTACCTATGTCGCAAAAGTTAGAGCCTGCAACCTCTTTTACAGAAGGGAAGGTATTTTCCGGACGAATCCGGACAAATGGCTGGTTTTCATAGACTGTTTGATAAAGTTCAAGAATTTGAGAAGAAGTGTATTCCTTGGTCAGCTGAACATAACTGGTTGTCATAATGCCCCGTGTAATCGGAAGAAGATGGGTCGTGAAGGTAATCGGCTTCATTTCGGAATTCCATTTCATCAGCTGCTGTTCGATTTCAGGCGTATGCTGATGCTTGTTTACCTTATAAACCCGCAGGTTTTCATTTGCTTCCGCATAGCTTGTTGTTCTTGAAAGCGCCCTTCCTGCCCCGGACACTCCGGATTTTGCATCTATGACAACACTATCTGGTTTTATTAAATTTTCATTTACAACAGGTGCAAGACTTAGCAGAGCAGCTGTTGGATAGCACCCAGGATTAGATATGATTTCTGCGGAGGCTATTTTTCTGCGGTGCCATTCAGGAAGACCATATACTGCTTTTTCTACGAGAGATTCGTTTGCAGGAGTGTGCTTATACCACTCCTGATAGGCTTGAGCCGGAATTCGAAGGTCACCGGATAGGTCAATTACCTTAACGTCTTTACCTGAAAAATCTTCAGCAAGTTTTCCCGATATCCCGGATGGTGTAGCCAGAAAAACAATATCAGACTGGCCAGCGATTTGATCTGAATCTATTCCCTGTAAATTTTTGTCTAATAAACCGTATAGATGCGGATATTCATTCCAAATGGGGATGTCTTCTTTGGTAGAATGAATCGATTTAATGTTAAATTCCGGATGCTGCTTGAGGATACGGAGCAATTCAGCACCCCCATATCCGGTTGTTCCGATTATTGAAACGTTCATAGTTGCTCCTTTCATTCCAAGTGTATATTTAATCATTTATATACATATTTATGAATTTTGTTTCTCTTATTATAGAAACTGGATTGAAAAATTGCAACCTATTTTACTGAAGTTTTAAAGATTTCTAATATTAATTTTCAGCATTTCTTGATATATTGAAAAAACCGGCCTCTTCAGGCCGGTTCTCAAGTGTGTATGGCAAGTAATAACATTAAGAAGAATATCGAGGCATTAGCAATTTCATAAACGCCAATTTTTTTAGGTGTGAATGACTTCCCATAAAATGCAATGGACCTGAAAAGGCTTGGAAGAAACGCAGCAGATACAATCCATCCGCCCGCCAGCAGCCAAAGTATCGGTACCGCAGTATGAAAGATCCATGATACCCATTTAAAAGAACCATTTTTCTTTTCCCTGATCATTGATTTTACATAGAAGGTGCTTCCTGCAAAAAATAATATAGATGCTGCAAACACTGTCCAGGCCATCGGTGAAATTTCCCCATGCGGCAAGTAGCTGCTCGCAAGGCCTGCTATTGAAAATGCACAAATGGCACTAAAGTCGTTGCCCAATGCTCTATCTCTGTTTTTGGAAGAATAGAACGCATTAATAATAAAAAAAGGAAGCATAAGAAGTCCGAAAATGATAATCGATGGTCTTTCCAGTAAAGGAACTAAAAGGAGTAAAATAGCCGGGACCAGATAAATGGCTGTCCATTTAGAATATAAAGGCATTCTTTTTCTTTTAAACAGCAAAAGGCCCGGATAAGTGGCCAGATATAGCAATATCCATCCTAAAAAAAACGGGATATGAGACCAAATAATATCAGATGCAGCTGCTCCGAGCCAAAATGGCAGAATCAGCATTGCCCAGGCACCATGCTGTTTTGGCATAAATAACTTCATCTATAATACCTCCCCGCTGCTTTCTGCCTATAATATATAATCTTCCCGGTAAATTTAAAGTGAAGATTATCACTGATACACACAACGCCACAAAACGTTCAATTTTGAGGATATTAAAAACAGCCCAAAATAGAATTGGGCTGTTCTGCTTTAATCTTTATCGCAGTCTAACGGGCAGTAAGACCCCCACTTCAAGACTCAGAGGAATCAAAGGAGGATAAGTGGGGGTCAAACTGCCCGTAAAGGCCCGATTGGTGAGATACAGTGAAACTTGCCGACGCGCAGGCAGAGGCTTAGTTGAACCAATCGGGCTCGTAGTGTCGATTGATCGAAGCGCTAGCGGAGATCTTAGCGACACTAGAACGCGACTAACAATCAGTGGGGGATAAGGAACCCCCCCACTGATTGAAGTTTCACTTTATTTCATTCTTTCGCTCACTAAATACTCAACGATCCAATCAGGGCCTTTAGGATCACCAATGCTGAAAAACGGTGCTTCAAAATTTGCATCGTTTAGTTTTATTACGTTATCATCCCAGCTGATCACTGCACATATATTTGTCAATTCCTTCAAAAGATGCATATCTTCATTACTTTTTAGCAAGAGAACCTTAGAATATGATGCCTTTTTATGACCTTCAATTAGCACCACGTCCGGATGCATCTGCAGCACAATGCTTACCTGCTCCTCCAGGCTCCAGCTTTTCTTTTCAGCATGCAGTAGCAGTCTGCCTCCCCCTTCTACAAGTGAAGCTGCAGCCCCTGATTCAATATGGCTTGTGGAATCCTTTCCTTCCGGGGTTTCAGGTTTGCCGCCATGACCATGATGTTTAATGGTAATGACAGAAAGCCCTTTCTCTTTTAATCCGGAAATTAATTTATTTATTAACGTTGTTTTTCCGCTGTTTTGATAGCCGGATACCTGAAAGATAACAGGTTCCTTTACCATGGCCATTCGCTTCCTTCATGGTCCTCAAGCAATAGCACTTCAACGGTGTCACCCTTGCCATAGCCTCTCGTTCCGCCTGGCAGAATCATTAGCGAATTCGCACCGGCAAGACTCATCACAATGTTTGATTTATCCACTCCGCTTGGTGCTGCCACCAGTCGTCCTGACAAATAATTAACAGACGTCCTGACAAATCGTGTAAACGGGTTTGCTTTTGGAAATTCTGCCACCAATTCAGCAGTTTCTTTCCTTAAATGCGGTTTCTCAGAGAAAAGCATTTTTCGGATGACTGGTCTTGTAAAAAGTTCAAACCCGACATAACAGGCAGAAGGATTTCCCGAAAGCCCAAACAGAAGCTTTCCTTCATGCTGGGCAACAGTCGTCACACTGCCTGGCCTCATGGCAACTTTATTGAACAGCACCTCAGCCTCAAGCTTTTCATAAATGCCCGGCAGATAATCAAAATCGCCCACAGATACACCGCCTGTAGTGATCAGCATATCCACATTGTTCAATGCTTCTTTCACAGCATTAAAACATGTATCAAATTCGTCAGGAAGCTTTCCATAATAAATAACTTCCGCGCCGGCCCGTTCAATTTGCGCTGTAATCATATGAGCATTGCTGTTTCTAATTTTCCCCGGCTCCAGCGGTTCATGGACTTCCAATAGTTCAGTTCCTGTTGCAAATAATCCAATAACAGGCTTTTTGGCAACAGGCACTTCTGCATAACCAAAGGTTGCGAGAATGGCCTGAATTCCGGGATTGATCTTTGTCCCCTTTTTAACTAATGAATCTCCTTTTTTTGCATCTTCTCCTTTGAAGGAAACATTGTCTCCCGGTTTATAGGATCGCTTTATGGACATATAATTCTTACCGTCTTCTTCATATGCTTTTGCCAGTTCAAGCATTACAACAGCATCACATTCCTGAGGCATTTGCGCCCCCGTCATAATCCTAACAGCCTGGAATGGACCAATGTTTTTAGAAGTCACATGCCCCGCCCCAATGTGGTCTACCACCTCAAATACGACGGGATTTTCCATTGAAGCTTCCTTTGTATCTGCAGAACGGACAGCAAAACCGTCATATGGTGATCGATCAAAATGAGGGACATCATGTGTCGCTTTTAAATCTTCCGCCAGAAAACGGCCGCTGCTTTCATTAATAGATACGTATTCCGAACTTCCGTTTAATTGATATGCCATGATTTTTTTTACGGCTTCAGCAACAGGAATGGGAGTTCTTTTTTCCAGCATGATATCAGCTCCTATGTACTTTTCTTAATGTATTTTCTAATTCAATTATTATAAACGTACATGAAAATCCATAACATGACAATTATCACACTTTCAGTTTTCATCTATGCAGAGTTTTACCCAAAAAACTTTATAAAAAGCCTGCAAGTGTGATGCCCATCACCAAATTAAAAAGGAAATTCGTTTATTCTTTAGATAGTTCACAAGATAGAAGGAGGAAAATTCAATGACTATACAAATTACAGAAGATCGTCTCGTAAAAGATATCGTAAATGAATTTCCAAAGACAAGCGATGTTTTTAAACGTCATCGCATTGATTTTTGCTGCGGCGGAAATATTCCGCTTGCGCGTGCTGTTTCAGACCAGTCAGCGGATATGAACGTCCTGATTAGCGAATTAAACGAAGTAATTCAAAAGGAAAACCAAACTGATGATTTAGAGGTTTGGACAGATAGTACAACAGATGACATTATTGAACATGTCATTAATCGATATCATCGTCCTCTTGAAGAAGAACTATCACAATTAAGCCCATATGTAACAAAGGTATCAAGAGTTCATGGAGAAAGCCATGAGGAGCTTCTTAAAGTCCATCAATTATTCTTTGAATTGAAGCACGAACTTCTTGAACATACTTCCAAAGAAGAAGAGTCAGTTTTTCCACTTCTGCTGAAGCTTGAAGATCCTAAAGTTGAAAATCGCGAAGAAATCATCAGCTATATCCGGGAGCTTGAGAAGGAGCATGATCATGCAGGTTCAATCTTAAAGGAATTGAGGGAAATTACAGCTGATTTTACTCCTCCAGCTGATGCATGCGGTTCTTACCGTCTTGTATATAAGCGGCTTGAAGATTTGGAAAGCCAAACGTTTATGCATGTTCACCTGGAAAATAATATTCTTTTTCCTCGATATATTTAAACACTCATTATCTGCAGCCAATATCGGCTGCAGATTTTTTGTGCATTCAAACGGCAAAAATAAAAGCCTGCCCGCTGTGCCTATTTCTCATGACACAGCAAAGCATGCTTTTTCATCCCCCAATATAGGACATTTCAATCTTTTTCCTGTTTGCAGCGGTTTCTTCTGTCCGTTCGTCTGAGTACCTGTCTTTTCTGCCATTCCAAATCTTAATAATCCGATCGGTAATTTCTTCGTCAGTAGCGCCTTTTCTCATAAATTCCTTTAAATCGTGCCCTTCACCATTAAATAGGCATGTGAAAATTTGGCCGTTTGCTGACAATCTTGAACGAGTGCAGCTTGAACAGAAGGATTCAGAAACAGATGTAATAAACCCAACATCTACATCGGTGCCTTTATAGCGGTACCGCTTAGCCACCTCTCCGAAATAATCCGGATCTACCGGCTCTAATAAATAGTGTTCCTTTAAGAGCTCATAAATCTCTTTTTTAGTTACTACCTCATCCATTTTCCAGCCGTTCGTGCTGCCGACATCCATGTATTCAATAAAGCGCAGCTGTAAGCCGTTATCTTTACAGAACTTAGCCATAGGGACAATTTCAGAATCATTCAGGCCTTTTTTGACGACCATATTGATCTTCACCCCAAGTCCTGCTTCTTTTGCTGCTTCAATCCCTTTAATGACTGGTTTGACACCCACATTGCGTCCGTTGATTTGTCCGAAAAGCTCATCATCCAGACTGTCAAGACTGATGTTAACCCTCAGCAGTCCTGCTTCCTTTAAGTCCTTCGCATGTTTGGGAAGCAATACGCCGTTGGTGGTTAGTCCAATATCTTTTAATCCCTCAATATCTGAAAGCATTTTGACAAGTTTAGGCATGTCCTTTCTCATAAGGGGCTCCCCGCCTGTTAACCTGATCTTCTCCACTCCAAGGCTTATGAAAATTTTAGCCAGCCTTTCAATTTCTTCATAGCTGAGCAGCTCGCTTTTTGGAAGAAAAGCAAAATCAGGACCGAAGATTTCTGCCGGCATGCAATATTGGCAGCGGAAATTACAGCGGTCAATGACAGAAATGCGCAGGTCTCTTAAAGGTCTATTCAATTTATCTTTAATAATCGTTTTAGCCATTTCGTTCAACTCCATTTAAAGAGTGACTTTATTAAGCTTTCTATACAGATGTATATTTTAGCCTTTCCCTTAAAATAACAGAAATAACCCAGTATCTCAAATTAAGGGCTTTTACTATTAGAACATACAATCGCTGCAATGTTAATAGGGAATTGCTGTTTATAAGTTAAGAGCGACCATTTCTATAGAAAATGCCACAATAAAGACACAAAAGCCGGCAATGTTTTCACTATACAAATGATATTATTGTGAGAAAAGACAGCTGTTTTATGAAGGAGGATTACCATGGCTCATACAGCCATTAAACAGACACATTCCATTGAGATTAAAGAGCTTCTTCATTTCGCTGACCGGCATATGAAAACACAGAAAGGGGCTTATATTTTTCAGGAAGGCATGGATGCTGATGAGCTATATATCATCCTTTCCGGCAAGATTCAAATCAGTAAGATAACAGCAGATGGCAGGGAACTCACCTTCAGGTTATGCGGAGAAAATGAAATCATTGGTGAGCTGACCTTATTTACCAGTGACCCAAAATATTTATTGAATGCTTTAGTTCTTGAAGCTGGTGAGGTAGCTGTGATAAAAAAAGATGTCCTGGAAAAGGAGATTTTTAAAAATAGTACTCTGGCCTATGAATTTATGAAATGGATGAGCGACCATTTCCGCAATACACAGACCAAATTCAGAGACCTTGTGCTTAATGGAAAAAAAGGTGCCCTGTATTCAACTCTTATCAGAATGACTAACAGCTATGGCGTAAAGGTGAATGGCGGCATACTCATTGATCTGCCACTTACGAATCAGGAACTTGGAAATTTTTGCGGCACCTCCAGAGAGAGTACCAACCGGATACTCGGCGAACTGAAGAAGGAAGGAATTATTTCAATTATGAATGGAAAAATTACAGTTAAAGATCTTCAGTATTTAAAAAATGAAATAGGCTGTGAAAATTGCCCTGCCGTATACTGCAGCATTGAATAGGAGTGCAGTCATGATGCACTCCTTATTCCTTTATGCTTTTGCTGCTTTCTTTCTAAGTGCCTTAGGAATATATACACAAAACGGTTCGCTCTCCATATAATCCCCTGTCATGGCAAATGCACGTGACCTTGATCCTCCGCACACATACCGGAATTCACATTGACCGCATTTCCCTTTGTATTTATCAGGATTTCTGAGATCTTTAAAAATGGGCGATTCCCTGTATATTTCAGCGAGGGGCTGTTCCCTTACATTTCCTGCTTTAACAGGCAAAAGCCCGCTTGGATAAACGTCCCCAATGTGTGAAATGAAAACAAACCCGTTTCCGTCATTTACTCCTTTAGGCGCCCTGCCTAAACCATCTATAGAACCCGTCAGCCCCTGCTGTGTAAGTGCATCGAGATATTGAATATCTTCATTTTGAGCTTTTGCTTCCTTCATTTTTTGCTGAATGACTACTCGGCGATAATGCTGGGCAGCTGTTGTCTTAATATCGAAGGAAACCTTTTTGCTTAAGTTATACAGCCATGTAAATACCTTCTCATGCTCAACCGGTGAGATCATATCTTTTTCCTGCCCTCTCCCTGTTGGGACGAGGAAAAACACACTCCATAGAACACATTTGAGTTCTTCTACAACCTTGGCCATCTCCTCCAGGTAATCGATATTATAGCGCGAGATCACTGTATTAATCTGGACTGGAATTTCAAGCTCGTGCAGATATTTAATCCTTTCAATCGTTAAATCGAAGGAACCGGAAGTCCCTCTAAAGTGGTCGTGAATTTCTGCATTTGGGCCATCAAGACTGAACGCCCATCGAGCTAAGCCGACCTGTTTGGCTTTTTCAATAGCTTCTTTTGTTACATTTGGTGTCGCACTGGGCGTCATGGAAACACGAACGCCCTTTTTTACCGCATATTCGGCAATGTCGAATACATCCTGCCTCATTAATGGATCTCCACCCGTAAACACAAGCATAGGGTTATTCATTTCCCTGATTTGGTCAATCAGGGCCTTCCCTTCTTCAAAGGAAAGTTCTCTCGGATCTCTCCTGTACTGTGCTTCCGCACGGCAATGCAGACATTTTAGCTGGCATGCCCTTGTTAATTCCCATATCACAATAAAAGGGTCTTTATTAAAATCCCTATCAAATCCCATTAGAAATGCCTCCTTGATGGCCTGACTCCCGGCCATTTGTCAACGCAAAGCAAACCATATTTTGTCTTTCCATTGTTATTATAGGATAATCGGCATGTGAAATAAGTGAACTACCTCACAAGGGCACAAAAAAAACAGCAGGAGATACTCCTGCTGTTTTGAGCTTAAATTTTACCGTACGCCAAGTGCAATTTTTGCATAGCGGGACATTTTGTCCTTGGACCAAGGCGGGTTCCAGACAATATTCACTTCAGTGTCTTTTACTTCAGGGATATCTGCCAGCGCTGACTTTACTTGTTCAACAATTGTGCCTGCCAAGGGACAGCCCATGGAAGTAAGAGTCATATCAACTATAGCTTTCCCTTCTTCTTCCATTTTCACATCATATACCAAGCCTAAGTTTACAATGTCTATCCCCAGCTCAGGGTCTACTACAAGCTCCAGTGCACCCATAATGCTGTCTTTTAAATCCTGATCCATATCTGCAGCACTCCTTCATTATTTACTATCTTTATCTTAACAAAAATTTAAATGAAATGAAAAAATACAGGTTATAAATGTTCCTCAAACCATTTAACTGTTTCAAGCAGCCCCTCCCTGCTGACTTTATGCCCCGCCTGTTCATCTGATATAAACAGGAGGTTTTCAGGTGAGTCACTATACAGGGGCTGAATGGTCTCATAAAATTGGTATGTATAGGAATAAGGAACAACCGGGTCCTTTTTACCATGCCAGAACATGAGCGGCCTTCCGCCAAGCTTTTCTGGCTGAAGGCTCAGATCCCGCTCCCTAAGGATTCTCAGAAGATCTGCCAGTTCTTCATTTGTGAGCGGAACCTTAATATTATTTTTCTTCAGTTCATCGAGCTGAAGCTGAGCAAACTTTTCATAATACGGCATACCCATAAGGCTAACTGCAGTTTTGACCCATTCATACTGTGTCAGGGCGCCCAAAGTGACTATTCCCCCCATGGAGGTGCCCACAAGTCCTATTCTTCCCTCATCAATCAGGTCCCAATCCTCATAGACATTCCTGATTATGTTCAATTCCGCAATGGTATTCAGAACAATATCCCAAAGCTTGAAGTTTAAATCGCTGCCTGATAAGCCCTCTGATCTTTCCCCATGAAATAAGGTGTCCGCCAGCACTACCCTAAACCCCTTTTCTGCAAGGAGATAGGCATAATGCAGATTATGTTCTTTGGCACTTGTAAAACCATGAACAAAAATGATAAAAGGCAGGGGTTCCCCTTTTATTTCCTGTCTGGCAAGTTCAAGAACAGGAATTTCTCTGATTAGCTTATGTTCAATAACAACCACAATTTTTCCTCCTAAACCTGTTGTACCAAGATGAACTTTTTTACAAAATTATAATAATATTGATAACATATATGTATAAAATGATTTTGTAAAAGCTTAAGCTCTTGTCTTTATGTAAATTCTTTCTATATTTTCAGTTTAACATGTGGACTTTTCTTTTCCAAAACCTTTACACTTAGAACAAAAGCGGGGCATACTTCAATATAAGCAATGCGCTGCAGTCCGCTGGCTGCAATTACATTATTATTATAAAAGTGCTGAGCGCTTAGAAGGAGATCTTATGGCTGAAAAACATTTAATTGCACTGGACCTTGATGGCACATTATTAAAAGATGACAAAACCATCTCTGCTAAAACTAAAATGATTATTCAAAAGGCACGTGAACAAGGGCATGAAGTAATGATTGCCACTGGAAGGCCATTTCGCTCGAGTGAAATTTACTATCGTGAAATGGATTTGACTACGCCGATTGTCAATTTCAATGGTGCATACATACATCATCCTAAAGACCATAATTGGGGTGTTTACCACACACCACTGCAAATGAACGTGGCAAAGGAAATTGTCGAAGCCGTTAATAGCTATACTATTCATAATATCGTGGCAGAAGTTATTGATGATGTTTATTTGCACTATCATGATGAGAAGCTTCTCGACATCTTCGGTTTTGGCGATCCGAATATTACGACCGGAGATTTGCGCAGTTACTTAAAAGATAATCCGACAAGCATGCTCATACATACTGATGAGGAGCATGTAAAATCCATCAGAAATCATCTTTCCGAAGTCCATGCAGAAGTAATTGACCACCGCAGATGGGCGGCTCCCTGGCATGTCATTGAAATCGTGAAAACGGGACTTAATAAAGCTGTTGGCCTCAAAAAAGCAGCCGATTATTTCCAAATACCGCCCGAGCGGATCATTGCTTTTGGCGATGAGGACAATGATCTCGAAATGCTTGAATTTGCAGGCTACGGGATTGCCATGGGCAATGCGATCGACCAGGTGAAAAATATTGCCAAAGAGGTCACATTAACCAATGAGGAAGATGGAATCGGCATTTATCTAAATGACTTATTAAATCTTAAAGCTCTTTAAGCAGCTGACCAAGAATAATTAATTTGAAACCATTAAATCCCCTTTTTAAATGCTTCCTTTAGAGCATACTAAAGATGAAGCAGCCCAATTGCGGCTTCAAACTCTTTCATGGAGGGGATTCGAATGGGTAAACGTAATAAATCAAAACGCTTCGTTCAACAGGGTGCAGATACTGTTAGTAAGCATGATGAGCGTATCCCGTACCACATGACCTATGCTGAGGCGGAAGCCCAAAAACTAGCAAATGTGAAAGAATCGTCCCTCGGAGGAATATAGCGATGGGAAACAGATTATTTCAGGAAGCCAGAAAATATGTGGAAATAGCCAAAAATTCTGCAGGCGAAGAAACTGTTTCCCGAGCGAAAAATGCTTTAAGTTCTGCATTTGCCAACTCCACTGCAGCTGAACAGGCACAGCTCCGGGAGATGCAGCAGGAACTTGAACAATATTCGCAGTATCGCTAAAAAAAGCTGGCGGCCTCAATGGCTGCCAGCTCTTTTTAACTGCTTTCCAGGATAACAGGAAAGGAGTTTATGATATCTCCGTTTACATTTTTTTCAAATAAATGCAAGACCACTGTTCCGTTTTCAGGGATGTTTTCAGAAGGAAGGCTTATTTTTATCCTAAAACTCTTCCAATCATTTGATGAAGCCACTATGGACTTTTCAGACTGCAGCTCATTATGGCCGTCTTCAACTGTATACCATAGCTTTCCGTTTTTTGGGCGAGCTTTAAATAATATGATATATTCCCCGTTCCTGCCTGAAACCTTTGCCTGGCTAAAGGAAGGATTTGGGCCCGGGATATAAACAGATGCTTCAGATTCAGGTTTTGTCTCCAGCTTTTTGCCATTTAAGTTTGATGCCAGAAGCCTGGCTTTTACTATGTACTCTCCCTCCTGAACTCTTTTCCCTTTATGCCTGTAATCCCACTGCTCTTCCCATACCTTGCTATCATCCGGGTTCACGGCAATGGTTTGGATAGCCTGTAAAAATGCTTTTCCTTCTGAGGAGGAATATACCTTTTCGCCTTTTTGAGTGAAAATCTCCACTTCATAAAACTGAGAGGATCCAAACTCAAAGCTCAGCGGATAATTGGCCTTATTCCTCAGAAGCAAATCGATCTTTAGTGTTTCCTGTCCTGCTTGAGGCTTTACATTAAAATCAAAAGGCATTTCCTTTACAGAAGCTTCAAAACTTTGCATAGGCATAGTGAAGATAATTACAGCAGCAGCCAAGAGCCGAAGCATCCTTCATCCCTCCATTCATTTAATCCCTGCGGAAGAAACCATATACACCCGTTGTTTGAACAATATTTGTAAAAGCATTCGGATCCACTTCTTTTATGATTCTTTCAAGGTCAAATAACTCATAGCGGGTGATGACAATCATCATCATTTCCTTATTTTCATTTGTAAAAGCTCCCTTTGCAGGAAAGGTTGTTATTCCCCTGACAAGATGGTCATGGATCGCTTTTTTCATTTCTTCGGATTTTTTCGTGATGATCAGAGCTGTAAGTTTTTCATGTCTGGTGTGGATAGCATCAATAACCCTGGTAGAAGCATAAAGGGTTACAAGAGTGTATAGCGCTTTTTCCCAGCCATACAAAAAACCTGCTGTAATAATAATAATGGCATTAAGAGTGAAGAAATATGTACCGACTGGTTTGTCTTTCATACGTGACAAGACCATCGCTATGATATCCATTCCTCCTGTGGATGCCCCCCATTTAAGTGTAATCCCTACACCTACAGCTGCTATGACACCTCCGAAAACGGCATTAAGCAAGATATCTTTTGATACGTGGATTACAGGTATCACTTCAAGGAAGAAAGACATCAGGAAGACACTAAAAAAACTATAAATCGTAAACGAACGGCCAACCTTTTTCCAGGCCAATATGGTAACAGGAATGTTCAGAATGAACAGCAATATCCCTGTTGATCCGAAATCACCCAGAATGCTTGATAAGAGCTGTGCCACCCCTGTAAAACCGCTTGCATATACATTAGCGGGTATCAGAAAAAAATTCATCGCGACAGCATTCAATATCGCGCCAATCAAAACAATAAAAACTTTCTTAGTTTCTAGCCAAACCATTTTTTACCCCCTGAATTTTTATAGTTTCTTTACCCCAATAAGGTGCATTTTCAACACAATTCATTGTTTTTTCTCCTTGATTTCTATAAACTGAATTCATATAGTTTGAAAGCAGGTGAAAGATAATGTCAGTAAAAATTCTAGCTGACAGTGCGTGTGACTTGCCGCTTAGCTTTTATAAAGAACATGGCGTCACACTTTTCCCGTTACAAGTCCAACTGAATGATGGAGAATATGAAGATTTAGTCACCATAGAACCTAAGGAAGTTTATAGAGCTATACGGGAAGGCCAAATGCCTAAAACATCTCAGGCATCCCCTCTTCTTTTTGAAGAAACGTTCAATAAAATGGCAGAAAACAATGAAGATGGCATTTATATTGCTTTTTCCTCCGAACTTTCGGGTACATATCAGACCGCTGTCATGATCCTTGAGCAAGTAAAAGAGAAATACCCCGATTTCCAATTAACCATCATCGATTCCAAGGCTGCTTCATTGGGATATGGATTAATTGTGAAGGCTGCTGCAGCTGCTGCGCAATCAGGCGCATCCAAGGAAGACCTCCAGAAAGTAATCGAATATCACTGCCGGAACCTCGAGAGCTTATTTACGGTAAATGATCTTGAATACCTCGCAAAGGGCGGCCGCGTTTCGAAAGCCTCGGCATTTCTTGGCGGACTTTTGAATATTAAACCTCTTTTAACAGTAGAAGATGGAAAACTTGTGCCGATTGAGAAACTGCGCGGCAAGAAAAAGCTGCTTCGCCGCATTATTGAGCTGATGAAAGAAAATGGGACTTCCTTTGAGATGCAGACTGTCGGCATCAGCCATGCCGATGATGAAGCCACAGCTCTTGAAATGAAAAAGCTGATACTGGACGAGCTTAATGCCAAAGAAGTATATATTACATCCATTGGCTCCGCAATCGGGGCTCATACAGGCCCAGGGTCTATAGCGATATTCTACTTTAAGCAAATTTAAACCATAAGTGCGGGATACATACTCCATTTCATTCTGACAGACAATATAACTGTACTTCAGTTATATTCCTGAAGGCTAAACCCATCAGTATGAAAGGAGTATTTTTATTATGCCGCATACTTCCGATAATGATAAGAAAGCGAAAGATAATAATGCACTTCTCCACGAAAAAAATATGATGCGCGAGAAAAACCGTAAAGCCGGGAAAAACCAATATTCCAAAAAGACAGATCATCTTTAATAATAAAACGGGCAAGCATTGGCTTGTCCGTTTTATTACTTTTTGCAGTTGATTAGTCTTTCTTAATATATGTCCAGCCTTCTTCCTGATAAATCCTGCCTTCCTTCATAAGCCGGCCCAAAGCTCTTTTAAAAGAAGCTTTGCTTAACTGAAAACGCTCCTGGATATCTTCCGGGGCACTTTTATCGCCATATGGCATCGCACCGCTTCGGCTTTCAAGATAAGAGATGATTTTTTCGGAATCATCATCAAGTGCTTCATGCTTTCTTGGAATGAGAGAAACATTCACTGTCCCATCTTCTTTCACATCAACTATGCGGCCTTCCACTTTCTCTCCAAGACGGGGCTCTCTTTTTCGCTGGGATTCATGGATAAAGCCTTTAAAGCCCTCAGCTGTATAAATCCAGCTTCCCACCTTTGCGGTTCTATAAATATGTCCGTGAATATTCTTATTATATTCACTTTTGGTTGCTTTAATTGAAATATCGGTAATGACAGGATCAGTAGCCATTTTTACATAAATTCTGTTATTCTTATTTACCCGGAGTGTAATGTATAATCTATCTCCTTCAATCGGCCACACAGCTTCGTGGACAGGAAGATCCTCCTCCCCAAGGAGCATGTCTTTCTGAATGCCAATATTGATAAATACACCGATGCCGGGCTTTACATCGCTTACATGTGCCCATCCATATGTACCAGCCTGAACCTCGGGAATGACAGTTGTTGCTGCGATTCTTCCCTGTGAGTCCATGTAAAGGAAAGCCTCAACCTCCTGCCCTTCTTCGAGCTTTTCATCCGTCTCATTCTGATGAAGAAGAACATCCTCCTCTCCATCTGTCAAAAAATAGCCAAATGCCGCTTCCCTTGAAACGATCAGCTTAACAGCACGGCCCAAATTCTCTTCTATAGCCATCTCTTTTCCTCCTTCTCAGCAGTAAACAGCAAATATTCATTATATTAAATCTTTCCCAAAAAAGATCACATAACTCCTAAAGTTGTTTGAACTGCTATATTTTACTATAATAAGGACAAGAAGTGAAACTTAAATTGTTATCGCCAAGGAGGCTGTCATGTCTAAAGAAAGCTCATTTGATATTGTATCTAAAGTTGACTTTTCTGAAGTAACCAATGCCATTAATATTGCCATGAAGGAAATTTCCACCCGCTATGACTTTAAAGGCAGCAAAAGTGATATAAAGCTTGATAAAGAGGAGCTTGTGCTTCTATCTGATGATGAATTTAAGCTTGACCAGCTTAAGGATGTTTTATTAGGCAAGTTAATTAAACGGGGCATTCCTGTAAAAAATCTTGATTACAGCAAGATTGAGGGAGCATCAGGCGGAACGGTCCGCCAAAGGGCAAAGCTTGTCCAAGGCATTGATAAAGAAAATGCCAAGAAGATCAATACCCTGATTAAAAACAGCGGATTAAAGGTGAAGAGCCAGGTTCAGGATGATCAGGTACGTGTGACCGGCAAAAACCGCGATGACCTGCAGAAGATTATTGCTGCTGTTAAAGAGGCAGATTTGACAGTTGATGTTCAATTCGTTAACTATCGCTAAAAAAAGCAAACGGAAAACTCCGTTTGCTTTTTTGTTCGTTTAGTTTATCCATTCATGCTGCAGCTATTTAACAAATTTATACATCAGCAATTCATCTGCATAGGTCCCATCTTTTCTTTTTATATGTTTGACTTTGCGGCCTTCCTCCTGAAATCCGAATTGCCTGTACAGGTGGATAGCCCTCTCATTATATGCAAAAACCTCAAGGCATATTTTTTCCAGACCAGGTTCTTCCTCCGCCCATTTCAGGAATTGTTTCATCATTTTGCTTCCCAGCCCCCGGTTGCAATGCTTCTCCTGTATTGTGATGCCGAAATAACCCAGATGGTTCACTTTTTTGCTTTTTGACCGCCGAAAGTTCAGCATTCCAACCACTTTGTTGCCAACTTCCGCTACTAAAATAAGATCCCCAGTTCTAATACTCCGCTCAATCCACGCTTCTTCTTCTTCAATTGTTAAATTAAACTCATCCGCCTCGGTCATTAAAAAATCCGTTTCTCCAAAAGCCTTCCGGCAATGAGCGAGAATGGCTTCCGCATCACTTTTGGCAGCTGATCGAATCTCCAATTCCTGTTCCCCCACTCTTTTTAAATCCATTATATAAGAGTGATGCAAATAATTTCCATGTTTTTTTATCATAATAAAATGGAATTAGAAGAGTATTAATGATTTGGAGGGATATTGTAAATGTCTAATACTCAAAACAAACCACAGGAATTTCCGCCTCAGCATCAGGATCATCAGCCCGGGACAGAGGCGCCAATGCAGCCTGAGCCCCAAACGGTGGATCCCAATTATAAAGGGTCTGATAAATTAAAAGGAAAAGTTGTTTTAATAACAGGCGGAGACAGCGGCATAGGTAAATCAGCCGCCATTTATTTTGCCAAAGAAGGAGCCAGCGTCGCGATTGTCTATCTGGAAGAACAAGAAGACGCAGAAAAGACTAAAGAGGCCATCCAGGCTGAGGGCCAGGAATGCCTGCTGATCTCCGGTGATATCGGAAGCGAAACATTCTGTAAGGATGCAGTCAGTAAAACACTTGATAAATTTGGTCAAATCGATGTACTGGTGAATAATGCAGCCGAGCAGCACCCTCAAAAAAGCCTGCTTGATATCACTGCTGAACAGCTTGAAAAAACATTCCGAACAAACATCTTTTCTTTTTTCCATCTGACAAAGGCAGTACTGCCACACCTGAAAAAAGGAAGCTCCATCATCAATACTGCATCAATAACCGCTTATGAAGGAAACGAACAGCTAATCGACTATTCTTCTACAAAAGGAGCGATAGTCTCCTTCACACGCTCATTGGCCAAATCGCTGGCTGGACAGGGAATTCGCGTAAATGGAGTGGCTCCAGGACCTATTTGGACACCGCTTATTCCATCTACATTCACAGCCGATAAGGTATCAAAATTTGGATCAAATACTCCAATAGGCAGAGCAGGACAGCCTTATGAACTGGCTCCGGCCTATGTCTATCTGGCCAGTGATGATTCATCTTATGTGAGTGGCCAGATGATCCATGTCAACGGCGGAACAATTGTAAATGGGTAAAGTGAAACTTCAATCAGCGGGGGTTCTCTTTATCCCCCACTGATAGTTAGTTGAGGCCCACAGGACAAGGAAGGCTTCGTCAGCATGAGCATCGCACGACCAAATGCGTCAGCTTTTGGGAGGAAGTGGGTCACAAAGACGTTGCCACAGGACAAGGAACTACGGTAGCGATACACCGCACGACCGAAAGCGGCAGCTTTTGCGAGGACGTGGCTTTCTTAGTCTTTGTTCGTTTTTTGGGCCTTTACATTATAAAGCGAGGCGACTTGCCCAGGGGTGACAAGCATAAGACGAGCAGATGGCGGGAAGTGCTTTTCTTCCCATCCGCTGATTGGCTTATGACCTCGAGCCCCTGGGAGCCGCAGCTGGATTGGGCAGTTTGACCCTCACTTATCCTATTTTGATTACTCTGAGTCTTAAAGTGGGGGTCTTACTGCCCGTTAGACTGCGATAAACAAAATGAAAGGAAAGCCTGCAGCAGGCTTCCCTTTTTTTATGATACTATCTCTGGATCTTCAGTTAGCGGGCTGCTGCATGAACAGCGTTTTACAATTTTATGTGGAATAATAATGCGCTTTACTGGCTCCCGAGGGTTTTCAATTCTGTATATGAGACTTCTGGCAGATTCAAATCCCAAATCGAAAATGTTGATATCGACAGAAGTCAGCGGGGGTCTGGACATTTCAGCTAACAGCACGTTATTAAAGCTGATGATTGACATATCCTCAGGAACTTTTATTCCCAATTCATCCAATGTATTCAGGACGCCTAATGCCATTAAGTCGTCGGCAACCACAAGGGCGGTTGGAGGTTTATCAAGGGAGATGAGGCCTCTGACAGCCTCCTGGCCTCCTTCTTTTAAGAACTCCTCATGAACAATATATTCATTTACAAGTTCAATGCCAGCATCCCTTAAAGCTTTTTCATAGCCAAGAAGGCGTTCAACTGTAACGGTTAAATTCAAATTTCCCCCGACAAATGCGATTTGCTTATGGCCAAGCTTAATCAAGTATTCCGTTACCTCTTTGGCTGCACGGAAATTATTATTATCCACGTAAGTGATTTCTTCTTCATCTGAAAACGGCTTGCCTATAACCACAAACGGGAAATCTCTTTCTTTTAAGAAGGCAAGGACTTTATCCTCCACTTTTGAATAAAGCAAAATTACTCCATCTACCCGGCCGCCCTGTACCATCTGGATGACGCCTTCATAGATTTCATCATCCGTTTTTCCGGTTGTCATATGGAGGGCATAATGCCTTTCATGCGCACCCTCACTCAGACCTCTAAGTACAGTAGGGAAGAATGGATTCTGAAATACAACATCTGTGGAACTGGGCATTATCAGTCCAATTGCGCGGGTTGACTGGCTTGCAAGACTGCGGGCAATAAAATTCGGATGGTATCCTAATTGTTCCATTGCCTCTCTGACTTTTTGCTTGGTTTTCTCGCTGATGCGAGGATTGTTGGCAATAACCCTTGAAACAGTAGAAGGCGCTACTTTTGCCATCTTCGCAACATCTTTAATTGTGACTGCCATAGAATCACCCTCTCTGCAGAGCCGCTTAATAGTTAATTATTATTATAAAACAAAAGTATGAATTTCTCCGTTTCTATTCTGCAATTCCTTCTCTTCACCGTTAATAATAAGTGAAAAATCTTCATTTGCACCATGAACAATCAGTTCAATTTGCGTCCAATCCGGCTTGTAATTTCCTGATTTCTCAATATCCAGACGTAATTGATTAGAGCCGCAAACGGCATGGAATGTGTGGAGAAGAAATTCACCTTCTTCATAATTAAATGTATTTCCATCATCATCATAGAGAGTAAAAGTTGAATCCACTCCAACTTCAAAGTAATAATGAAGAAATAGTTTAGCATCAGGTATGTTTGTGGACTGCTTAGTTTCTCCTAAAACAATAAAGGATCCTGATTTAATAAACAGTGGAAGTATATCCAATTCAGCTTCTATTAAATGATATTTTTGCCCTTCCAGTATTTCACCAGTCCAATAATTAACCCATTTGCCTTTTGGCAAATAGATTGATCTGCGGGTTTGAGATGGCTGCAGGATCGGAGCACAAATTACATTGTCCCCTATCATGAATTGATCTGATAAATTATAAGTATTCTTATCGTATGGATACTCCATAAAAAGTGGACGCATAATCGGCAAACCATTACGGCTCGCTTCTGCAAAAAGATTGTACAAATGAGGCAGCCATTGATATCTTATTTCGATATATTTCTTAATAATTTTTTCATATTTCTCTCCAAAGGACCATGGCTCCTGCCGTATAAATCCAAGAGCACTATGATTACGGAAATAAGGCGTGAAAGCTCCCACCTGAGTCCATCGCGCCAGAAGTTCTCCATTGGAATCATGGGCAAAACCTCCAACATCCGGACCGGAAAAAGGAATACCTGACAAGCCTAAGTTCATGACCATTGGAAGTGACATCTGCAAATGCTCCCAAAATGAACGATTATCACCTGTCCATACAGCTGCATACCTTTGAACACCTGAATATCCTGCTCTTGTCAAAAGGAATGGCCGCTTCCCATTTAAAAGGTCCTTCATCCCGCTATAAGTTGCTTCACCCATATACTGGCCATATAGATTATGAAGCTCCCGGTGAGTTTTAGGTTCACCGTCATTCCGATGCATCACTTTTACATCCATTGTCTTTGACTCGTTGAAGACAGCCGGTTCATTCATATCATTCCAGATGCCTTCAATTCCTAAATCACTGTAAAATTTATGCTTAGAACCCCACCACTCGCGCACTTTGGAATCAGTAAAGTCCGGGAAGGCACTCTTGCCTGGCCAAACATCACCGAAATAGATATTCCCTTCAATATACTTGCAGAAATGGTCTTGCATGATTCCTTCCTGGTATACATGATATTCAGGATCTTCTTTAACACCCGGATCCACAATAGGCACTATCCTGATTCCCTTTTCTTTTAAATCCTGCACTAATTTTTGTGGATCAGGAAAACGATTCTTATCAAATGTAAAAACTCTGTATTCATCCATATAATGGATATCAAGATATATAACATCAAGCGGGATGCCTTTTTCCAGGAAGGAACTTGCGAGCTCTCTTACCTCTGCTTCTGTTTCATAACTGTATCTTGATTGGTGATATCCAATTGCCCATTTCGGAGGCAGAGGCATTTTTCCAGTCAGATAAGTGTATTGCTCCAGAACATCCTTTGGCGAAGGCCCTGCCATGATAAAGTAATCCATATTTCCGCCTTCAGCAGAAAAAGAGTAGACGGTTTCTTCTGTTTTCATATCGAATGTGCTTTTGAACGTATTATTGAAAAATAAACCATGTGCATAGCCGTCTCTAAGTGTCATAAAGTAAGGAACCGACTGGTATAAGGGATCGGTCTCAGGGTTATGGGGGGCATAAACATCGCTATTCCACATGAAAAGCTTTTCTCCCCGTTTATTCAAAAACCCCGTTTTTTCACCAAAACCATAAAAAAAGTCGGCTCCGTCCATTTCTTTAAAACAGATTACTTCTTTGGAAGCTTTTTTGAACCCCATCCCTTTTATGCTTTCATTTACCAGCGAGCGACCTGTCCGGTCTAAGACATTAATTCTGATCGGAGATTTGTTAATAATAATATTTAATGCATCAGTTGTGATTCGAATAACATCAGCTTCTTCAACTGCTGTAAACACAGTATTAACAGGTTTGGAGACGATGGCAGGGCTGTTTCCCTGCTGTGTCTCACCAAAGAAATTAATGTTAAACCTAACAATGTCTTCCCTGTAAATCAAAACTTTCAATTCCCCTGAATCAGTTGAAATCCCTACTCCATTTTCTTCTTTATTTAAAGAGATGAATTTGCCGATATCCTGAAACCCCGACTCCAATATCTTTTTCTCGTTATCTGGATGAATCGCAAAACTTGTATCTTCGAGCATAAAAGGGCTCCTTCCATTTACCAAAAAGACGCTAATTGGTTCATGTTTTATTGACTTTTAATACAGAACCACTATTCTTTCTTGGCATTTCTATTTTTAGACCGCTTCCATATTAAATATATAAAAATCATAAATGCTGTATAGACAGCAGCAATTGATACAATATAGGGTATGTTAAGTCCGGTCTTTTCCTTGAGGACATACACTTCAGCTTCTTCACGGTCAAGAATCAATGTATAACTGCCATCCTTACTGGATACCAGATCTCCTGCAAGCATCCCTTGAAGTTCTTTGCCGTCTTCCAATACGTCACTATCAATTACTGCTTTCTGTGATTCGGCTGTATTATTGATAGCCACAATGGCTGTTTCATCTTCAAATTGACGTTTATATACCGCGAAGCCATTGTCTTCTTTTATCAATTCCATAGTACCTCTTGTCAGAGAAGGAAGCTGCTGCCGGACTTCACCTAGCTTAGTAATATAGTCGATTAATTCTTTATCTGTACGGAAATCCATTTGTCTTCTGTTATCCGGATCATTGCCGCCGTCAAGAGCAATCTCACTTCCATAGTACATAATCGGAATTCCAGGGCTTGTATATAAATAGGTTAATGCCAGTTTCCACCTTGGTCCCGGGTGCTGGTTTTGGCTTATTGCATCCCTGGTAAAACGTACAGTATCATGGTTATCCATAAATGTCCCCATTAGATAAGGATTTTCATAGATGGATTTATTCCTATCCCAGGAAGTGAAAAGCCAGCTCAATGATTGATCCGGTTTGGCAAAAGCAGGACGCAGAAAATCATTCAGAGGATAATCAACAAAACCATCAATACCTGTCTCCTCATACTGCGCTATATATTCAGGACTGTCAGACCACACTTCCCCCAGCAGATAAAAATCTTCTTTTTCGCTTTTTACTTCCTTTGAAAATTCAGTCCAAAAATCCTTGGAAACATGTTTAACAGTATCTAACCGTAATCCATCAATATCAGTTTCTTTAATCCACCATTTAGCTGCATCAATAAGATAATTTTTAACCTCAGGATTTTCCTGGTTTAAATCAGGCAATCCATAGATCCACCCATTTTCCAGATCGGTTTGGTTTTCCCAGTTTTGGATATCCTGTTTTTCATGAAACCATTCGTTTTTCTCAGGATCGTTCAACCATTCGTGATTGTAGCCAACATGATTAACCACAAAATCCAGAATCACTTTCATATCCCTCTTATGCGCTTCTTTTACAAGGGATTTAAATTCCTCGATGGTTCCAAAATGTTCTTCAGTATTGTAAAAATCCTTTATCCAATATCCATGATAGCCTTTAGATTCGTTATCAAAGACTGGCGTTAGCCATATGGCAGTAAAGCCCATATCCTTAATATAATCCAGCTTATCGGCAATTCCTTTAAAGTCACCGCCATGATAGGCTTTTGGATCTTTAACATCAACCTCATAATCATTATTGGAATCACCATTATTAAAGCGATCCACCATTAAGAAATAAATTGATTCATCTTGCCATTTACGCTCTTCTTTTTCAATTGCTCCGACAGGCAGGGCATAAAAAAGAAGAAACGGGATTAAGATGAAGATGGATACTCCTTTTTTCATCGCCGCTCCTCCTTTGTATTTTCAGGCCGTTTTCAATTAAATAAAAGCGGGCCCGTAAAGTTTCAGCCCTTTAAGATTAGCCTTTTGTTCCCCCTGCCGTCAAACCAGACACAAAGTACTTCTGGAATGATAAGAAAAGGATTGAAATTGGGATAGCAATTAACACAGAACCAGCTGCAAAAGTGGTAAACTCTGCGCCATATTGTCTGGAAACCAGTTCATATAATCCAACTGCCAATGTGTAGTTCTCCGTAGATCTCAGCATTACTTTTGCTAAAATAAAATCCGTAAATGGCGCAATAAATGTGAACAAAGCAATTACCGCAACTATGGGTTTTGCAAGCGGCATAATGATCTGCCAGAAAATTCGGAAGTGGCCGGCTCCATCCATTCTTGCGCTTTCATCCAGTTCTTTAGGTATGCTGTCCAAATACCCTTTCATTAGCCATGTATTCATCGGAATGGCACCGCCGACATAGATCAGAATAAGCCCAAAGTGTGAATCTAAGAGACCTGTAACCTGAGCCAGTACAAAGATGGCAATAAGCGCAGCAAAGTTCGGAACCATCTGTAAAATTAAGAAGGTGGTCAAGCCGTTTTTCCGGCCAACAAATCTGTACCTTGAAAATGAATAAGCCATCAGGCTAATGACAATTACAGAAAATGTCATTGTAATAAAAGAGATTTTCAAAGTATTCCAATACCAGATTAAGTAGCTGCTCTGTTCGGGATCAAAGATTGTACGATAATGATCAAATGTAGCATTCTTTGGGATTAGAGAGGAGTTCGTTAAACTTGTTCCTGGTGTTAAAGAAGCTCCAATTGCCCATAGAATTGGATAGACGATGATCACTGTCATAAACAAAATCACTAAATAAGTCAGTGACAGCCTGATGAATTTCTGCCTTTTTGTGCTCATTTACATCATATCCTCCTCTTGGAATGCCTTTGTTCTCTTGAATTGCCACAGTGCCACTGAAATAACAATAGCTGAGAGAATCATAGTGATTGCGGCAGCCATTCCATATTCCGATTTCGTAACTGTCAGGTTATAAATCCAGGAAATTAAGATATCTGTTCCCCCTGCATTTTGACCCGAAATTGCCGGACCTCCCATATTGAACAAATAAATAATATTAAAGTTATTAAAGTTAAAGGTATATTGTGTGATAAGGATTGGTGCAATTGAGAACATGATCAGAGGGAACGTAATGTTTTTGAACTTCTGCCACGCTGTTGCCCCGTCTACAGTTGCAGCCTCATACAGTTCATCCGGTATAGCCTGAAGGACTCCTGTAACCATTGCAAAAATAAACGGAAAACCAAGCCATGTCTGTATCATAATCAAAGCTGCCCTGGTCCAAAAAGCTTCTGTCATCCAAGGAATAGGTCCAATTCCGATTGCATCAAGAACCACATTGTTTATAGCTCCAAAGGTTTCATTAAATAATCCAGAGAAAATCAAAATGGATACGAAAGCAGGAACAGCCCAGGGAAGAATCAGTATAGTTCTGATAATGGCTTTTCCTTTAAGATCTTTTTGATTTACTAAAACAGCCAGGAAAATACCCAGCGCAATTTGGAATGTTGTTGCGCCAAATGTCCAGATGACAGTCCAGGCAAAAACACTTACAAACGTTTCTCTCCAAATATCAAGGGTTACCAAACGTGTAAAGTTGTCTAAAGCTACCCAGTCCATCAGCTTTGCTGGCCATTGGTGATAAAGGTTATAGTTTGTAAATGACAGCAGCAAAACGAACACGATAGGTAAAATAACAACGAAAACCAGAAGGAAAAATCCCGGAGTAATCATCAGATAAGGGAAACCTTCATCAATTAATGTATGATATTGATCTTTTATCGAGCTTAAAGGCTGGTTTAAGTCTCGTTTTTTTCCATTTTTATAGGCATCACGCAGGCTGAAAAGAACAAACCCTGCTGCAAAGAAAATCAGAATCACTGAAATGATTCCATAAACTAGTAAAAATATAGAGTTATCACGGGGCAATTTTTCCCCAAGGGTTACCAGACCCCATAATCCAATATTCAGGAAATCTTTAAAAGCTATGACAAATGAAAACGATAATATTAAAAAAGCAATACCTTTAATAAATTGTCTGTTGTATATCTGGCCGAGACCAGGGATGATCGATAGCCAAGCAGCGATCTTTCTGTGATTAGACTTGTATACTTCTTCCATTGAAAGGATTCCCCTTTCTGCCATTTCCCTTAAAGGGGTATATTTTTTACAACATCATACTATTCCCAAAATATATCGGTAATAAAATGGAAGCAGTACCCCGATGACTGGGAGTACCGCTTCTTTGGGTTTTTACTGAATAACAGCTGATTAATTTCCGCTGTGATTAGCTTCTATCTGCTGTTCGATTGTTTTAACTGCGTTATCCAGAGCAGGTTTTGGTTCTGATTTGCCGGTTACAATCGTTTCAACAGCTTTTTTCATAGGATCCCAAACCTCTGCCATTTCAGGAACACTTGGCATTGGCACTGCATACTGGGATTGCTCCATTACAGCAGCTGCACCTTCGTTATTCTTAACGAATTCAGGATCTTCCATTAGTGATTTCAATGGAGGAATTTCTCCAGTTAATTCAAAGCGTTTCTTTGCATTTTCTTCGTTTGTAATATATTCAACAAACTTTTGGGACCAGTCAGGGCTTTTGCTGAAGTTTGTTACAAACCACCCTTTAACACCCATGAATGTTTTAACAGGCTCGCCATTAGGAAGTTTCGGCATTGCCGCAACCCCATAGTTTACGCCTGCATCACTGTAATCCTTAAAAGCCCAAGGACCATTTTGCACAGCAATAGCTTTTCCTTCTTTGAAAAGACCATTCATATTATCATTAGATTTTTCTCCAATGATTCCTTTCGGGAAAAGGCCTTCTGCGTACCACTTGTTGATGTAATCTGCTGCTTCTACAGCTGAATCGTTATTTAAACCAATATCCGTTACATCTGTTTTCCCGTCTTTTTCACCAAATACATATCCGCCGAATCCAGCGAACACCCCGTGAGCATGGTAGAAATCATCCCAGATTGCAAGGAAACCGTAGTTTCCGTCTTTAGTAACTTCTTTTGATTTAGTGTATAAGTCTTCCATTGTAGCTGGAACTTCAGGAAGCAGATCTTTATTGTAAATAAACACTGGTGTTTCAGTAGCTTTTGGAAGCCCGTATAGTTTTCCTTCATATTTAAGAGCGTCTACAGAAGAATCTGTGAACTGTCCTAAGATTTCAGAATCAACTTCCAGTTCTTTAATGTAGCCTTTAACCATTGCCGGTCCTACACCGTCATGTGACATTGTTACAACGTCTGGTGCATTTTCAGTGTTGCCGTCAAGAGCAAGGTTTTCTTGCATCTTTGTAATGTTTAATTCTTTAAACTCAATTTTTATTCCATGCTCTGCTTCAAATTTTTCAGCAGCATCTTTTAAGGCTGATCCTTTATCTGTATCTTCCCAGACAATCAGCTTTTCAGGTTTTGAAGATTCCCCTTCAGTTTTGCTGTCATTGCTGCCAGTCTCTTCTTCATCTTTTGGACCGCACGCAGCTAAAACTCCGAATACCAAGACGATCATCATAAATAATGATAATGCTCTTTTCATTCTTGACCCTCCTATAATAGTGATCCTTTTTGAAAAAAGTACAACCGTTTGCACAAAAGTGTAAACGCTTAATCTATTTCTCTTAAACAAGCGCTATCAACTAAACTATTAATCAATGAAACCGCTTAATGAAAACGATTGCACAATTTCTAATTTTTATTATACAAGGTTTTTGGGCTTTTACAACTATTTTTTTCTAATATTTTTACTTTGGAACAATAATAATTTAACATACAGGCAAATGATTTATACATTCCCACTTCTTTCATATGGTATAATGCAAGCGATTGCACTTTGAAAGGGGAATTTTAATGGAAAAGGCAGCCATCATACACTACCCTGCTGATCATTTTGTTTATCCTATCAACAGGGAAACCTTACATATTAGACTGCAAACAAAGAAAGATGATATTTCTGAAGTCACTTTACTGCACGGTGATCAGTACTTATGGGCGGATGGTAAATGGCAGTATGAAAAAACAGGTATGCAGAAATCAGGTTCTGATGGGATTCATGATTATTGGCATGCCTATATGAACCCGCCATTTAGAAGATCCCGATACGGATTTCACTTAAAGTCCGGTGAAGAAGAATTGATTTTGACTGAAAAAGGCTTTTACGAGGAGGCTCCTGCTGATTCAGGTTATTATTTCAACTTTCCCTACCTGCATCCTGAAGAAGTATTTCAAGCCCCATCCTGGGTGAAGGATACGGTCTGGTATCAAATTTTCCCGGAAAGATTTGCTAACGGAAATCCGGACAATGACCCCAAAGGTGTTCTCCCCTGGGGAAGTGAGGAGCCTTCTAAGAATAATTTTTTTGGCGGAGATTTTGAGGGTATTATTGAACATCTGGACTATCTCGTGGAACTCGGCATTACCGGCATCTATTTCACACCTGTTTTTAAGGCATTTTCCAACCATAAATATGATACAATAGACTATCTGGAAATTGATCCCCAGTTTGGTTCGAAGGATACTTTAAAGAGACTGGTAAAAGAATGCCATGATCGGGATATTAAAGTGATGCTAGATGCTGTTTTTAACCATAGCGGATACTATTTCCCCCCATTTCAGGATGTGCTTGAGAAGGGAGAAAAATCACCTTATAAAGATTGGTTCCATCCACATAGTTTCCCTCTGAGAGGCGGGGAGTACCCTAATTATGAAACCTTCGCTTTTGTAGAGCAGATGCCAAAACTGAATACAAAAAATCCAGAGGTAAAAAAATATTTGCTCAAAGTGGCCAGATACTGGATTGAAGAGTTTGATATAGACGGCTGGCGGCTGGATGTGGCAAATGAAGTTGACCATGAGTTCTGGCGTGAATTCAGGCAGACTGTAAAAAACATCAAACCAGACCTCTATATATTGGGTGAAGTCTGGCACAATTCAATGCCATGGCTGCGCGGAGACCAATTTGATGCTGTCATGAATTATCCTTTTACCACCAACCTGCTAAACTTAATTGCAAAAAAATCCATAACCGGCAGTGAGTTCGCCAATAATATGACCGCTGAAATTCACAGCTATCCTGCCAATGTCTATGAATCTGCATTCAATCTGGTTGGAAGCCATGATACACCGAGGATTTTAACGGAATGTGAAGAAAATAAAGACAGGGTAAAGCTAATTTACACACTTTTATTCACCTTTATAGGTTCACCATGCCTATATTATGGAGATGAAATTGGACTAAGTGGTGTAATGGATCCCGGATGCAGAAAATGCATGGAATGGGATGAGGCAAAACAGGACCGTGAATTGTTTTCTCATATTCAAAAACTTATTAAGGTTCGGAAGGAAGAAAAGCTGCTCGCAAATGAAGGACAATTTGAATTTGTTCAGACAAATCCTAATATAGTTGCCTACCGAAAATACAATGATGAAAAAACAATTATAGTACTCGCCAACCCTGCGGATGAAAGCGCGGAATTTGTATTGCCTTATCCGCTTAAGGGTGTTAAGGTAACGAATATGCTTACAGACAAAGAATTTGCAGCTGAAGCGGAAAACCTTAAAGTTCAGCTTGATGGCTGGGGGTTTGAAATCCTGTCCTTCCCTGCAAGCTTCACTAAATAGGAAACCTGATTGAAATAAGGAAAAGTTTTTAAGGGCAAGACCTTAAGGCTTTTCTTTTTTCGTTTATATATTGTCGTGGGTCCCTCCTATTTACATGAAATCATTTACAAATAGGGAGAATTACCATGACTAAAAACCAGAAAAAAATGACATTATTTGCTCTAACCTGGCCGATTTTCATTGAAATATTGCTTCATATGCTCATGGGGAATGCCGATACGCTTATGCTTTCGCAATATTCGGATGAATCCGTGGCTGCCGTCGGGGTGTCAAATCAGATCCTTTCACTTGTAATCGTCATGTTTGGATTTGTAGCGACCGGGACATCCATCCTAATTGCCCAAAATCTCGGCGCGAAAAATAATAAAACGGCTGGTGAAATTTCGATTGTCTCCCTGGGGGCAAACCTGGTATTTGGGGTATTCCTCAGTATTATTTTATTCGTATCAGGCAAACCGCTGCTCCGCATGATGGATTTGCCTGAGGAGCTATTGAGCCAGGCAAATGCCTACTTAGTCATTGTTGGCGGCTTCTCCTTTGTTCAGGCATTGATTATGACAATTGGAGCCATCATCAGAAGTTACGGATTTACAAGAGATGTTATGTACATTACTATCGGCATGAACATTTTAAATGTGATTGGCAATTACTTTTTTATTTTCGGTCCATTCGGTTTTCCGGTATTGGGTGTAGAAGGAGTGGCCATCTCTACTGTCGTCAGCAGATTGATCGGATTGGCAGCTGCTGTCGCCGTCCTGCTTAAAAGAACGGATAAAGCACTTCCGTTCCGATTACTTTTCCGCTTTCCAAAGGAACATATCAAAAACCTTTTAAAAATCGGGATCCCTTCAGCGGGAGAGCATTTATCCTATAATGGATCGCAAATGGTAATTACGATATTCATCGCTGCTCTCGGAACAGAGGCTTTAACTGCAAAGGTGTATACGCAGAATATCATGATGTTCATATTCCTGTTCAGTGTCGCCATCAGCCAGGGCACACAAATCCTGATAGGCCACATGGTAGGCGGAAAGGATTATGAAGGAGCCTATAAAAGATGTATGAAAAGCCTGCGCTTAGCCATCATTATTTCATTCGGGACTGCGGTTCTTTTCTCCCTGTTCTCAGAAAAATTGATGGGCATTTTCACTTCTAATCCAGATATCATAAAGGTTGGCAGTGTTCTCATTCTTTTGACCATCCTCCTGGAGCCAGGCAGATCGTTTAATTTAGTCGTTATCAACTCCCTGCGTGCAGCCGGGGATGTAAAGTTCCCCGTTTATATGGGGATCCTTTCCATGTGGGGCGTAAGCGTTACCCTTTCCTATGTTCTGGGAATTCATTTTGGACTAGGCCTTGCCGGCATTTGGATCGCCTTTATTGCCGATGAATGGCTTAGAGGATTGCTCATGTTATGGCGCTGGAGATCCAGAGTCTGGGTGAATAAGTCGTTCGTGTCTTCAAAAGCAGTGTAAATAAGAAAAGCGGAAGCGCCTTGCTCACGAAGGAGCGCAGACTAAGAACGCCACGTCCTGTGGCAACGTCCGCATGACCCCCATCCTCCCAAAAGCTGTCGCTTTTGGTCGTGCGATGATTATGCTGACGAAGCCTTCCTTGTCCTGGGGGCCCCAAGCACAAGTCGAGCCTCTCGGAAAGGCGTTCTTTGCCTTTATGGGAGGATTGGCTTGTGACCTCGAGGGGGTAGGCGCTGGAGCAGTTATCGAAGTTTAAAATTTTATATATATTTAGCAATAAATTCTGCAGCCTGCTGCAAACTTACTCAATAGCAAAAGCGGCAGTTCAAGGCTGCCGCTTCTTTTTTCATTCTGCAATATTTATATTATAATCCTTAAACCACACATGTATCTGTGCAAGGTGTGCTAACAGCTGGGGACCAGTCATGAGCTGCCCAAACCATGGTTCCCGGAATGAGTCACCTCCCGACTCAATAATATCCCTCAGCTGGCTGCTGTCAAAGAATTCATACAGTGCGGATGAGCGGTCCTCCAGGTATCCATTAAGCATCTTCTGGACTGCAGCCGTATATGCTGGATTATGCGTTTTAGGATAAGGACTTTTCTTTCTGTATAACACTTCATTCGGCAGTATGCCTTCAAGTGCTTTGCGGAGGATTCCTTTTTCGCGGTTTCCATGCATTTTGATCTCCCACGGAATATTCCATACATACTCCACAAGCCGATGATCGGCAAAAGGCACCCGTACTTCAAGGCTGGCCCCCATACTCATTCTGTCTTTACGGTCCAATAAGGTCGTCATAAAGTAAATCATATTAATATAGAAAAGCTCTCTCCTGCTCGCATTCTCCCTGCTCTCCCCGTCTAAAGCAGGAGTTTCGGAGATTGCTTGAAGATATTTTTCCATAGCGTAATCTCGAAGGTTCAGTTTCTTCCTCCAATTTTCTCTCAACAGGTCCTGCCTGGCTTCGAGTGACCTCATCCATGGAAATCCCTTCCTCTTCAAGTCTTCCTCTCTATGGAACCATGGATACCCGCCAAATATTTCATCTGCACATTCCCCTGACAGACTGACAACAAAGTCCTTTTTTATTTCCCTGCAAAACCATAGCAGGGAGGAATCAACATCAGCCATACCCGGAAGATCCCTTACATGCACAGATTCGATTAATTCCTCTGCCAGCTGCTTCTGGGTGATTATACTGCTGTTATGTTTCGTATTAAAGGTCTGGGACATCTTCTGTATAAATGCTCCATCAGAATTAGGCTGAAACTCATTAGCCTTGAAAAACTCGTCATTTCCCTCATAATCTATCGAATAAGTGGTGAGTTGGCCCTTACCGTCTTTTTCGTAAGCTTTTGCAGCGATAGCTGTAATCGCACTGGAATCCACTCCGCCGGAAAGGAACGTGCATAACGGAACATCCGAGACCAGCTGCCTTGTCACAGCATCCGTAAATAGGTCTCTGACTCGCTCAGCCGTTTGCTCAACATTATCCTCATGTGGGGCACTTTTCACATTCCAATAACGCCATGCCTTCAGTCCATTTCTCGAAAAGATAAGCGCATGAGCAGGCCTTAATTCATCAATGCCTCTGAAAACACCCGATCCCGGAGATCGTGATGGCCCCAGTCCAAAGACTTCAGCCAAACCTTCCCTGTCTACTTCTGCTTTAACTTCAGGGTGGGCTAAAATAGCTTTTAATTCAGATCCAAATAATATGCCCTGTTTCATTTCTTTATAAAATAATGGTTTTACCCCTAAACGATCCCTGCCAATAAATAATTGTTCTTTCTTCTCATCCCAAACTGCAAATGCATAGATGCCATTCAAATATTGAAGGCAACTTTCTCCCCATTCTATATAAGAAGTCAGCAAAACCTCAGTGTCAGAATGGCCCTCAAACGAATATCCTTTTATAAGGAGTTCTTTACGGAGATCTTCCGTATTATAAAGCTCTCCATTATAGCAAATCGTATAGCGGTTTTGATGTTTTTCCCTAGTCATTGGCTGTTTTCCGCCTGCCGGGTCTACAACGATTAACCTTTTATGGCCCAATCCAGCATGCACATCTGTCCAAATGTTTGTTTCATCTGGACCCCGCTTTGCCAGCGTATCCGCCATTTTGCCAATTGCAGCCGTTTCTTTTCTCAAATCCCTTTGGAAATCAATCCAGCCGGTAATTCCACACACATTACATCATCCTTTCAAAGCGGAATCGCATGGGCACATTTTTCATGATGCTATTGTATGCTGGGCCTAGAAAAAAGTTAATTGTCCACATTCATGCGGTTATAAAAATCGCCAAAACTGTCTAAAAAGAAGTTGAGGAAGTTAATGGAGGTTTTATATGAATAGACAGCAGCGAACAAAGCTTATCGAATATCAATCCCGTGCTTTTACAGAAGGCACTGTAGAGTATATCAACGATCAATGGGTATTTTTTGACCATGAAACAGATGAAGCATCCATATTGGACGAATTCCTCCATCAGGAAATGGAAGTGTTCCGCTTTAAACGCTGGAAAAAGGGCATTTTATTCGAGGATGGCAAGGTGGCTTTTGATGATGAAACGTTTCACTTGAAGAACCAGGATTCAATTCGCATTCGAAAGCATCTGGTTTTCTCCCTTGAAAGATTATTGGAAGAAATGAATGATGACGCCTTCTACCAGTTCGTAACCACTCTAAATTCCATGCAATTTTCGGTCTATGACTGCATTTACTGCTATAACCAGCTCGCATTTTTTAATGATAAAGACAGGAAAAGCGGTGTTAATTTCATCGTTTTTGATAACCAGGATCATATATGCAATGTGCAGCATCATTTTTGCTATTATGAAAAAATGAGTGACCGGTTTGAATTCACCTTAAACAGCGGAAAAAGAATGGTAATTGAAAAGATTTCATCATAAAGAAACAGCAGCCTGCCTTTAATGGCAGTGCTGCTGTTTCTTTATGGCGCTAGCTGTGCGTTTGAACGTATTTTGATAGACCTTCCTCAAAATCTCTGGTCATAAGCGGCTTATGTATATAGAAGCCCTGTGCATAATGGCATTTCAATTCCTTTAAAAGCTCAATCTGCTCCAGTGTTTCCACCCCTTCAGCCACCACCTTAACGGAAAGTCCATGTCCCATGGTGATGATGGCTTTTACAATAGCAACATCAGAAGTATTTAATCGAAGGTTATTGATAAACGACCGGTCAATTTTTAATGTATTGATTGGAAGATCCTTTAAATAACTTAATGAAGAATATCCGGTTCCAAAATCATCAATGGAAACCTTGACGCCGATTTCCTGCAGAGACTGCATAACTTGTATACTGTACTCAACATTTCTCAGCATCGTGCTTTCCGTCAGCTCCAAAGTTAAATATTGGGGCTCCATACCGGAGAGCTCCAATGCCATTTTAACTTCCTGGAGAAATCCCGGCTGCTGGAATTGATAGGCAGACACATTCACAGAAATGGAGAGAGATTCATAACCGAGCATTTGCCAGCGCCTATTTTGCTGACAAGCCGACCTCAATACCCAGCCGCCAATATCCCCAATGAGTCCAGTTTCTTCTGCAAGAGGAATAAATTCACCGGGTGAAACCAGGCCAAGTTTTGGATGATTCCAGCGGATCAGAGCTTCGCTTCCGTATAAATTGCCTGTTTCAAGGTCGATTAATGGCTGATAGCATAAATAAAATTCATTTTTCTGCAAAGCTTTTCTTAAGTAGCTTTCAAGCTCAAGTCGGACCTTTGCCTGTTCATTCATTTCCATTGAGAAAAAAGTGACCCTGTTTCCTCCCTGCAGCTTGGAGCGGTTCGTGGCAATATCTGCATTTTTCAGCAGTATGTGCTCGTCCGGTCCATCGTCAGGATATAGACTTACACCAATACTCGCAGTAACAATAAACTCCTGATCCGACTGAAATAAAGGATGAGATATTTCATCTAATATCTTTTGGGATGCTTTCATAACTTTTTCAATGGTTGCTTCCCTCGATAATACCAGAGTAAACTTATCCCCGCTGAACCTTCCCAAATAAGAACCGGAAGGCAAGACTCTCTCAATTCTTTCGGAAATTTCCTTTAATACCATATCCCCGGCAAAGTGCCCGAGACTGTCATTTATGATTTTAAAGCGGTCAATATCAATAGAAAGAACGGCAATTTTTTTTTGTTTCTTCCTGGCTCTCTTTAATTGCATTTCCAATTGTTCTGTAAACTTCATTCTGTTTGGCAGCCCTGTATCCCTGTCAAAAAAAGCCAGTTCTGTTATCTTCTCTTCAATTTTTTTCTGTTCTGTAATATTTCTGCCGATTCCATAAATGCCTACACATTCCCCGTTAACCGTAATCGGAATATTTTTCAGCTGAAAGAGATTCTTCTCGCCGGTTTTTGAATCAATATAAACATTATAATATTGCTCCTTTCCTCTTAATGCCCGATAAAAGTGCATCCGGACCCTTTGTACATCTATATCGCTCACATAGGAAAGAGCTGTTTTTCCGATTATTTCTTCCCGGCTGTACCCGAAGGTTTTCTCAAATGCCGGGTTAACACTTGTGAAATTCCCCTTCAGATCAGTTGAATAAACAAAGTCTGCATTATTATCAAATAGAGATTTATAATATTGTTCTGACATTTTAAGACTGCTGTTTAATGCTTTAATATCATCCTGTGAAGCATGCATTAAATGAGTTAATGAAGTAATCGTATTAAATTGGGCGGTTTTTTCATAAACAAATTCATTATGCTGTTCCTTCTTTGATTCAGCACTATTTTCTGATAGAGCAAGGTATGTAAGAGAATGGCCGACCATCTGTGGAAGTCCGCCTTTACGGCAGGAAATTTCTCCATAAGAGAAGAAGCCGTTAGATGGAGCTATTTTCTGGAACATTGCCAGTTCTTTTTCCGTAAAGTCTCTTGCAAATTGCTTCCTGGCCATGCAATTGTATATAAATATGCTTTCAGGAGAAACCTGGTCAAGCTGTTTTAATTCCTTTAAAGACCGGTCAATAATGTTCTCCAGATTTGCATAAGCAAACGTAAGTGTATCTCCTGCCTCAACCCTTCTGTTTACTTTAATTGCACCATTTTCAAGTAATTTTATAATAAAAACAGATACTTTTTCTCCGTGGTACTGTAAAAGGAACGGGAATTCAGTACCTGATTTCGGCAGTTCCTTAATAAAAGCCTCTCCCAAATAGCGTTTTAGAATAGTTAAAGGCCTCTTATCGTCCAGGGAGTAGATGATAGATCCTTCGGCCTTTGTGACAGTAAAGCTCTTTCCAATCTCCTGCCACTGATAATTTTCAAAATGACGCACTGACAGATGGCCGCTTTGAAGGGCAACTGCCGCAAGACCATCGCTGGTGATTCCCTCTTGAGTAAAAGAAAAACCCTCCTGGAATAAACCATTATCACCGGCAAGGCCGCCGGAAATCACCATATCGGGCTGGGTTTCATTTATTCCCTCCAGGAGGTCAGTGGAATCGACATCAAATCCTGCAGGAAAGATAATTACAGCTTCTGTATTGAAGAGAGCAAGTTCCCGTGCCAGGGTTTTGCCCATTTCATAACTGTCCTTAAAATCGCTCCTGTTAAACAGGAAAGATTTTAATTCCGTTTTTTCGAAAACAGTAAAGCAAATGATTGTTTGTTTTTCAGTAATGCGCCCTTCATGAATTTCACCGGAAGTTGAACAGCCTGCTATATGTGCAAGTGGAAGCTTATTTTTCAGTTCCTTTTGAATTTCTGCGATAAATAGGCTTTCAGGAGTCCCTGTAAAGACCTGCACAAGCAAATTCGGGTATTCCGTCAATTCATTCAAGTCTATAAAACTATTAAGCTCGCTAATATTCTTATATAAACATGTAATCGTCTGTGCCATAAAAACCCACCATCATAGTAAGATCATTAGACCCGCTGAAAGGATTGCTCCTTATAAAGCTGAGGCTGCGGATTCTAATTTTTTATCATATAGTTAGCTATAGTTTTAAATTACCATATTTAGTGAAGTCATGACATGACAAAATTAGAAAAAGCTGCCTTTTCGGCAGCCTTTCTATAAATATCCATATTTACGTCATAAATGTTAATGGCAATTTAACAAAGCCTAAATATAAAACCAGGATTAATGCAACAATAAACTGGCCCCATAAAATAGAGGTTTTTTTCCCTTTGACAGTGCGGATGATAATCATTTCAAACATAGCAATTACCCAAACGCCTACTAATGACTTCAACACATAAAGAAGGTCGATGCTGTTAAGGCTGCTTAAAATCCAAACTCCTGTTCCAATGATCAGAAGATAAAATAATCTCAAGATCATGTGAACCACTTTTAAACCTTTTTGTTTGCCGCTTTTATGCATTATAAGGGCAATAATAAATAGAACAAGTGCTAATAACCATGTTGTTATATGGGCATGTATCATTCCAGTGCCTCCTAATGTAAATTCGATATCATCATACCATATTGGCTTTGAAATTCCTAAAGTTAAGATGCAGAAAAAGATTATCTAAAGGCAAATTTGTGAACTATTTATGACAAAGTGTGATATATATCATTGACACTCTGAAATTATAAAATAAATTCTTAGAAGCCTGTGTTTTTACACAGGCTTCTTTCTTTTTATTTCTCTATAAAATTCGTCAGAGTTCCTATATTTTCTACTGTAATTTCCACTTTATCTCCCGGCTTAAGAAAGCGCGGAGGCTTAAAGCCCTTGCCTACCCCTGCGGGAGTACCAGTAGCAATAATATCTCCAGGCTCAAGTGTCATGCCCTTTGACAGAACCGAGATGATTTCATCGATTGGAAAGATAAAGTTTTCAGTATTTGAACTTTGTCTGATCTCTCCGTTTACCTTTGTCTGAATGTCAAGCTGATTCGGGTTTTCAACAGCCGAGGAATGGACAATCCATGGACCCATCGGGCACGTGTCATCCAGGCTTTTACCGATAAAAAATTGCTTATGGCGGGACTGCAGATCCCTTGCTGTCACATCATTAATGATCGTATAGCCAAAAATGTGTTCCAATGCTTTTTCCTTTGGAATCGCCCGTCCTTTTTTTCCGATTACAACGGCAAGCTCTCCCTCATAATCAAGCTCTGCAGTGACATTCTTGTGATTCAATACTGTTGCATCAGGTCCTATGACCGTTGTTGGCGATTTCGTAAAGACCATTATGTGCTCTGGAATATCTTCTTTGCTCCCCATCTCAATGGCATGCTCTGCATAATTCTTGCCTATACAAAAGATATTCTTATCCGGACGGGGAATCGGCGCTTCCAATGCAACGGAAGCGAGAGGGTGAAAGAGTTCTTCCCTTGCAGGATTGCTGCTTAGCCAATCTGTTAAACTATGTACTTTATCAATGAACTTATCCCCTAAAGCAATACAATCCTTCAAAGTCGCCGGCAACTCACTTTTGCCTTCCATTTTTTCTAAAGCTGCTTTTATCGGAAGCACCTTTGTTCCGGTCTCGTCCAGTAAACCAGCGCCGCTTCCTGTGCTATCCTTAAAAGTTACAAATTTCATTCTTATCACCTCATTCTATTTTTCACTTTTTTAGTATAATATAAATTTTCAGTTTTTTGGACAATTTTAACCTTTTCTCTTCCAATTAGGGATCTTCAAATAAGTAAAGCTCCTCCAGAGCCATTCGACCGGTCCATAATAATAGCGGGCAATCCATAAGCGGCTGATAAGGACCTGGAAAGCGAAGATGACCATAACTAAAAGTGTCCCCCCAGATGCAGAGACCTTTCCATAGAAGCCTAAACCATAACTGTAAAAAATAAAAGTCGAGATAATCGACTGGAAAAGATAATTTGAGAGCGACATTTTCCCCACATATGAGAGCGGCAGCAGGAATCCTGGTCCATGACTATTGTTTATCATCACCGCTATCCCTAAGCCATAAGCAATTGCCAGCAGTGGACCTCCGAATATGTCCTGCATGTAATCCAGTCCCAGGTTGCTTTCCGTTATATAAGGCAGCAATTTGAACAATAGCCCTGCAGCCAAAGAAATTAGCATAATTTTCATGAGGAATGCCCGGTTTTTTACTGGCTCCTCAAGCCATCGCAGCTTGGCTGCTCCTCCCCCTATTAAAAACAAAGGAAAAATAGATGCCAGCATGATAGGCAGTGAAGCAAGATTATTAACACCTGACCAATCCTGGATACGCTGTGAGGTAATCTCGGAAAAGCTTCCATTTTGATAGGCCTGTAAAGAAGCTAATGCGGCTTCTTTGTCATAGATTGACAGATCTTCAGACGGAACAAACAGAACTGTTGAAAATAACAATAGAACAAATAACAGATTGGGAATGATATAAAGCAATATTCCGGTTAATAGCATATTTTTTCCGGACATTTTTACAAACATTAAAAAGATAAAGCCAAAGATTGCATAGTTTATTAAAATATCCCCATGCCAAATAAGAAAAGCGTGAATGATGCCTATCAGCAGCAAAAGGGAAAATCTCCTTGCAGCCATTCCTCCAAAACCAAGGCCTTTGGCCATTGCCCTCTCCCTTAGAATGACTAGCCCATAACCGAACAGCATTGAAAACAAAGGATAGAAGCTTGCCTGCACAAAGATATCGATAAACGCATAAGCCCCTTTATCTGCCGGACTATCCCACCATTCAAAAGGATCAATGTACAGATATGGTGAATGGAAGGAAAGCATATTAACTAAAAAAATCCCGAGAATGGCAAATCCTCTCATAATATCCAGCGAAATGATCCGATCCTTCTCCGGAACCGGGCTGACCTGCCTGTCCATAAAGCGCCTCCTTCTATGTAAAGAAAATCTAACCTTAATGATAGAGAGCCGGATTCTGCTTGTCCAGAAAAGAAGTGCTCCAGCGCTTGTTACTCGGCGCTGGAGCTGGAAGGCAAATAACATTGAAACATTCCCGCTTTCATTTAATTAACAAAACGGCCTGATTTCCCTTTTGACTCCCAGTAGCTGTTCCGAAGGTGGATTTTTTGAATTTTCCCTGAAGCCGTTTTCGGCAGCTCATCGACAAAAGTCACTCCTGTTACAGCTTTGAAGTGGGCCAGCTTCTCCCTGGTAAAACTGATAATCTCCTGCTCAGTCAGTGTATTCCCTTGTCGCACGACTATAAAGGCATGAGGCGTTTCCCCCCACTTTTCGTGAGGCACTGCTATGACAGCTGCTTCTGAAATGGCAGGGTGCTCGTATAAAACCCCTTCTACTTCGATGGATGAGATGTTTTCCCCGCCGCTGATAATAATATCTTTTTTTCGGTCAACGATTTCTATATTGCCATATTCATCTACATTTCCCATATCACCTGTGTGAAGCCAGCCGTCCCGAATCGCTTCCATTGTTGCCTCTTCATTTTTCCAATAGCCTTTCATGACCCCGTTGCTGCGGACAACTACCTCACCGATTTCTTTGCCATTATGGGCAACTTCTTCACCGTGTTCATTGATTACCCGGACTTCACAGCCAATCATCTGATGCCCTGCCTTCGCTTTCATCCGGTACTGCTGGTTAAGCGGAAGTTCCTGAAGGTGAGAACGAATCGTCGATACTGTGCTTAGCGGAGATGATTCGGTCATGCCATATACCTGTATGAACTCCCATCCAAGCTCCTTTTCCACTCTTGTTACAAAAGCCGGCGGAGGCGCCGATCCAGCTATAACCACCCTGACATCCTGCTCAACAGAAGGAGCAAATTGTTCATAATGCTGCATCAGTGAATTCAGTACAGTGGGAGCCATATGCATGACTGATACTTTATGCTCCTTGAGGGCGTCAAATATCTTTTCCGGCGTGGCTTTTCTCATGCACACCTGAGCAGCGCCATTTGCCGTGTAATAAAAAGGCGAACCCCATCCATTCACATGGAACATTGGCAGGACATGCAGCAATACATCCTGATCGCTGATCCTCAAATGATGCATAGTTGACAATGCATGCAGGTAATTATTGCGGTGGGTCAGCATGACACCTTTAGGATTGCCCGTTGTACCGCTTGTATATAAAAGGCTGCATACGTCATTCTCGTCAAGGACTTCCCTTTGATATGGGCTTTTGTCCTGGCTGCTGAGCCATGAATCATAATCGGTTTCTTCTGTATCTTCCTCTTTATAGTGCACGAAGATTTTTTCCACAGTTTTCAGCTGATCTTTTACAGGAAGTATAAGATGGTAAAGGTCCTGATCTACAAACAGGATTTTGGATTCGCTGTGATTCAATATAAACAAATAGTCTTCCGGCTTCAGCCTGATATTTAGTGGAACCATTATTCCGCCCAGCTGAAAAACTCCATAAAACCCCTCCAGCATTTCAACTGAATTGGGTGCCAGGTAAGCAATACGGTCCCCTTTTTGAATACCTGAAGCTTTTAAACCATGAGAGAGCTGATTAACCCTTGTGTTCAATTCCTCATATGTAAAAGTTCGATCATCTGCAAAAATGGCTTTCTTAGAACCGTAAAGGGATACAGCACGGTCTAAAAACTGCGTAAGTAATAATGGAACATTCATTTACAGCACCTCACAGAAAATTTTGTTAATTTTATATTATCACAAAAATTAAAACAGTTTCATACTATTTTTGTCTGTTATATAACATTTTATCGCCTCCTTAAATTAACGTACAACTGAGATATTATTGGGCTGATTAATCACATTCAGCAATTAGGCACATACGATATACAAGAAATCAATTTAAAGGGTGTTATGTATGCCAGCTATTGTGGGAGTCGCACAGGTCATATCGATCGGGAGCAGTTCTGTCTTCAATATCGGGGATGTATATAAAATCATGCCAGTTTCTAACGCCAAGACCTTTTCAGGTGCCGGATCATTTAACACTGGAGATGGCCTGAATGTTTACAATCACCGGAGCTCAACAAACACTTATGATTGTGATGGCGTGGATCAGGGCAATTATTTCAATGCTTAAAACGGGTGATACTATGAATTTTTATATACAGCAATCCATTCATATTCATTTCATAAAGATCGGCGGGATTACAAACTCTTCCGTCTTGCAAATTGGAAGTGCAGGCATTATAAAGCCGGCGTCTTATTTGTATAACACTGGCGGCTTTACCGAGCCTGCGCCTGAAGCAGAAGGTCCGGCGCCTGCTGGGCCAGCAGGGGGGAGTGTTTTTCTGTCACCTTCTGTACCTCTGACTGGTGCGCAGAAACGATAAAATCATTTTTTTATAAGCGAGGTGGTGCGCTTGAATCAGCAATTAAATACCTATCTTCAGCAATTGCATGCTTTTGTAGAAGCACAGGAAAAACGAATACAGAGACTTGAAGCTGCGGTTAAAAAACTTCAGGAAGAGACTGAAGTTCTGAAAAGCCGTCCGCCAATGCAGGTAGATCGGATTGAGTATAAATTTGACCAGCTTAAGGTAGAGTCTCTTGAAGGCACTTTAAATATTGGCTTAAACCCTTCTGAGCTGCAAAACATTGAAGATTTTGCCGTAGATAACAAAAACATTAAAGCACCTGTTTCGCCTAAAAACCAGATGAAGAGAACGATGGAAATCGAAGACGCCATTTATCAGTATTTAGAACGGGAACTTCCGGAAATTACAGCCTCTGCTCAGAAGAAATTAAATATCAATGTGGATGACTCGTATATTGCGTTTATCAAAGAAGATATCAAAAAGCAGCTGCCTAACCGGATTGACTTCTATATCCAGCAGCAGGCATCGGAACGCTCCGGGCAGGAAAATAACGAAGAGATTATCGAGCTGATAAAGAAGGAGATTCACAATGGGGTCTATGCCTTTATCTCGCATTTGCCGGAGAATATGAAGGGAATGAATAAAGAATGAATTATCAGGTATATAACAGAGATCTGTGCGTTGGCAGCATAAGAGTACTGGGTGTATCCAGTTCATCTGTTCTGATGGTTGGGGATACGCAAACGATCCAGCTGGCAGCCACTTTTGATACACCCCCTGAGTCACTTCTGATAGGGCCATTTGTGCCTCTTACACCGGAGTAAGCTGCCTATGCTGCAAAGAACATCATCTGTTGATAAGATCAATATTGACACCATTGCCTTTTCTTCTGTATTTGAAATTGGGGACTCATGCTTTATTAAAGGATTCTCAAGAGCAATTGCAGACCAGCGTGAAGCTGAGTATTTTAACGCGAAGGAAGGGAATTTTTCAGTCTATCCTGTATTCAGGGAACCCATTCCTTTAATCCCTATTGAAGAAAACATAACGATGCAGACAACACAGCTCAATCCGATCATTCGGGTTCAGAACATTGATATTATCGGGGTTTCCTCCTCATCTGTCATCCATATCGGGAACAGTGGAAACATCTCAATGGAAGCCCGGGTCAAGCATATCCGTCAGATTTATCCAAAAAACAGCAGAACGCAAGGATGAAAATTTTTCATAAAGGATGTTTTACATGCCAGCTATAATCGGACCGGTACAAATCATTAATGTCAGCGGGGGAATTGTTCAATTCGGAGACTCCCTTTATATCTCTCCTAAAAACAATTCCAAATCAACAACCGGACAGGGTGCCGCTAACACAGGCGGTTTTGTCATTACGAACAATGGCCTTAGCGCCAGTAACGTACTGGATACAAGTCTGGTTGATCAGCCTAATGTCGGCAATAACTAATTGAATGAGCGTATTATGGACGATAGCACCTTCGTTATCGTCCTTTTAATTTCCGTTCATTCGACTTCCTTGCTTTTGTCAGCTTAGATGATGGCTGTTTCCTGATCCATTTCAAATATTTCCGGATTTTATCATCCTGCTGCAATAACTCGATTGAATTCAGCCGTACAGCCAGCTCTGCATTCGTATATAAAGCATGAATCTGCTTATGGCAGGGTATGCATAATTTAGCGGTCGGCAGGAAGGTGCCCTCCATTTCTTTCGGCGTTAAATGGTGGACTGTTATATCAGTATCCTCCCTCAGGCATAACTCGCAGGTTCCGGTTTCTGTGCGCTTTTTTCCCATGCTAAGCCTCCTTTATCTTTACATTACCCTTTATATTGGGACGGTAGTAATTTGCGGGGATATTTCGGCTTCGCGAGCCTTTTCAGCTGATGTTCGTTATAAATACATCTCCTGCACATACACAAAAGCCGGCAAGTCTCCTTGCCGGCTTTTCCTATAACTTAATTGTATGAGCACCATCAAAGAAAAACAGGTATCTTTCATTGACTTCCCGTTTTAAAATCTGTTCCAATGCTCTGGTGTACATATCAATTTGTACTTTGTACCTGATTTCAAGAACGGGTTTGGCTTCAGCAAACCCTCCCTTATAACGGCCGCTGATTCCATCCGTTTTATAATCCAGGAGCACCAAACCATGCTCATCTTCGAATACACAGTCCACAATCCCCTGAATGAGAACAGGTTCATCTTCACCCTGCCAATCTGAATAAATTTCCCGGGCAGGGAAAGATAAACTGAATGGGATTTCTCTGCGTACCGATTTAGCCTGAACCATTCTTTGTCCCAGTTCAGTTTCGAAAAATTGCACAATCAGCTGTGGCTCAATGCTGGCACGCTGCTCTTCCGTGAGCAATTCTTTCCTGACCATCTCATCCATTTTGGAGGATATCGTTTCCACTGTTACAGGCCGGCTGAAATCAATATGCTGCATGACAGCATGCATAGCAGTACCCCGTTCAGCAGGAGAAAGTGATTTTTCCTGCATAAAGCGAGGCCGGCTGAGCATCGGTTTACTGATTTTACGGATTAATTCAGTACTGCTGTCTTCTTCAGAAAAAATCTCCCGCTGCCTCTTCACTTCCGAAACGGATTGTTTAGATCTGGCTTGAGCTGCCTGCTTAAAGGAATATTTCCAGGAAAGCTGTTCCTCAACTTTATCCTTATAAGCCGATTCTGCCGGAACAGTTTTTCCTTCATAAACCAATTTCAGCAAATCCGTTTCGCCCTCATTGGCTTCTTCCGGAAGAACAGCAGCTTCTTCGCTTTTAATTATGGTTATATTCCAGCAGGAAGGGTGTTCAAGTATATCACCCGGGACGAGAGGATCCACCAGCACTTCCCCTCTCAATGCCTCACACTCCCGATGCCGGACAAGAGCCGGGCCAATCCAGTCCAGATAACTGTTTGCAGAAGCCCTGTCATACTCATTCAGGAGCCAGTCTTTATGTTCGGATGCCTGCAGCCACTTATTTAATTTTTTTTCTGCACTCTTAACAGACGAAACCAGGTACAGTTTTTCCTTCGCCCTCGTTAAAGCAACATATAAAACCCGCATTTCTTCAGCCAGCATTTCCATTTTCTTTTTTCGTTTAAAAGCAATTTGCGGCAGAGAGGGATACGAAATTCTCTTCTCGGCATTTACATATTTTGCAGCGAATCCAAATTCCTTATCAAGCATATATGCCTTTTTCAAGTCCATCGTATTAAAGCTGCGGGCAAGCCCTGCAATAAAAACAAAGGGAAATTCAAGACCTTTGCTGCTGTGGATCGTCATAAGACGTACAACATCTTCCTGCTCACCTAAAGCGCGGGCAGCACCAAGATCATCGCCTCTGTCCCGCATTCGTTCAATAAACCTTAAAAAGCGGAATAATCCTCTGAATGAGGTTGCTTCATACTGTCTGGCTCTGTCGTACAATGCGCGAAGATTTGCCTGCCTCTGTTTTCCGCCAGGCATACCGCCGACAAAATCATAAAATCTGGTTTGTCTATAGAGATGCCAGATCAGCTCTGAAAGGGAACCCTGCCGCGCCATTACACGCCATTCTTCAAGAGCATCAAAAAATGGCCGGACCTTTTCATATAATTCTCCCGTTTCAAGGGTTGGGTGATTCCGGCAAAAAGAAGTTAATGCTTCATAAAATGAACCCCTTTTATTATGGATTCTGATTTGTGCAAGCTCTTCTTCGGTCAGACCCAAAATAGGAGATCTCAGAACCGATGCCAGCGGAATATCCTGATACGGATTATCTATCACTTTTAGAAGTGACATCATAATCGCTACTTCTGTTGCTTCAAAATAACCGCTGGAAAGATTGGCATAGACAGGGATTCCCTGCTGTTTGAATTCCTCCATAATCTGAGGAGCCCATGTCATGGAACGAAGCAGGATGACAATATCCCTGTACTTGGCAGGACGTCCGGAATGAGTCTTTGTGTTGTATACTTCTTTCCGATTCCCAATGATTTCTTTTATTTTTGAAGCCATATATCTGGCTTCGAGCTGTGATTGGGCTAAATCTTCGCTGTCAAAACCCTCATCCATGGATTCAGGTTCCGGTTCACTCTTTTCATTTCCTTCAAGGTCAATAATAGCAACCTCAATAGGCTGCTCCTGATCCTCTGAAAAGGGAGCTCCTTTAATAAGTTCAGCTGCCTGGTCATACTCAATTTCACCGACAGACGTCCCCATAATCTGCTTAAAGATATAGTTGGTCCCATGCAGAACTTCTTTACGGCTTCTGAAATTTCGCGCCAGATCAATTCTGAGCCCTGCTCTTTCTCCATCCCGGTCAAACCGCGTGTACTTGCCCAGAAACAGATTAGGCTCTGCAAGGCGGAAACGGTAGATCGACTGCTTAACATCCCCTACCATGAATAAATTCCCGTTTTCTTCTGAATCTGCCGTTACCAGCTGCAAAATAGCTTCCTGAACCATGTTGGTATCCTGATACTCATCAACCAGAACTTCTTTGAACTGATTTCTGCAGACAAGAGCCGCTTCTGAAGGCCAAAGCCGTCCCTCCTCATCTGGTGATGAAAGAATTTCAAGGCAATAATGCTCAAGATCAGCAAAGTCAACAAGCCCTTTTTCAGTTTTAACCTGATTAAAGCGAATGGAAAATGCTTTAACTAACCTAACAAGCTCTTTGATATGGGGCTTCATTTCCGCCATATCACGCATGAAGCTTTCCTGTCTGCGGAGAAACAGTTCTTCCTGCAGGCCGGTTATGATTTTCTTGGCCTGATCCCTAAGTTTTTTTGCTTTTTCGACCAGTCCTTCATCATATTCATCGCCCTTACACGTTTTGGCTCTGCCAAAAGACCATGATTGCATCGCTTCATACAGCATCGTCCATGAATCATTTTTCGCTTCAATTAGTGTATTTACAACATGCAGATCTGCGGTAAAGTTCTCTGCTCTAGGAGCCGGTCCCCCTGGAAGCTTGGTCAGCTCAAGTCCAAATTGAAGCAGCTGTTTGGCTCCTTTCAGTTGAAGATCAATATCCTCCAAAAGCGAACGGACAAATGGAAGCTGCTCAAGACTGCTGACTCCTTCCACATTGTACATCTCAACAATTGAATCAAGATATTGATCAGGCGAAGGGTTGGAACGGGCAAAATCGTATAAGTCCCTTATTATATCCTGAAGGGCAGTGTCACTTCTATCATTTGTAAAAGTGTCAACAAGTGCAAAGAATCCTTCATTTTCCTCTTTGCCGTATTCATCTTCAAAAAGCTCTTCGAGTACTTCATCCCTCAAAAGCTGTGCTTCAGTTTCATCAGCGATCCGAAACCCCGGATCAATATCGGTCATATAGTAATATTTGCGTATCATCTCTAAGCAAAATGAGTGCAAAGTCGAGATGGATGCCCTGTTTAATAAGCTTACCTGCTTTCTGAGGTGAACAGATCGCGGATTATCATTTATAGCCTTTTCAAGAGCCTCGCCGATTCTGTGCCTCATTTCTGCTGCCGAGGCATTTGTGAAAGTCACAACAAGCAGTTCATCGACATTAATAGGATCTTCATCCGCGATAATCTTATTGATGATCCTTTCAACCAAAACAGCGGTTTTCCCTGATCCGGCTGCTGCAGCCACCAGGATATCCTGGCCCTTGGCCATAATCGCTTTCCATTGGTCATCAGTCCAGGTTGCACCTTCCGGCTTAGGCGGTATGGTCATTTTCATCTCCCTCCACCTCCTTCTTGATGATTTCAATCATGTCTTCTTTTGGCTTAGGAGTAAATAATCTGTAATCATTTGTTTCAAGAGATTCATCAAATTGGCATACAGATTTATAGGCACAAAATGTACATGGTGTTTTTTCCTTCATTTTATATGGAGCAATTTCAACATTGCCCTCAGTAATCTTATTGCCTGTATTCCTATACATCTTTCTTACATAGCGGCGCAAATAATCAAACTCCTGCTTGCTTGCCACTTTAGACCGCTTCGAAAGGGTGCCGTCCTTTTTGAACCCCGCTGAGATAATGGATGAGTCGCCTGTCTCAATAGTCTGGTCCATTAACCTGATTACATTTTCTTCTCCGAGCAGGAGGCCATTCATTTTGAATTTCTTATAGAGTTCCTGTTCGATATCCTCCAATGTCAGCATTTTTGAAGTGCTGACGATCGGATTATGGACATGGAAGTAAAGGACTCCTGCCGGGTCGGCTTTTGTTCCAATTAAAGAGCTGGAATGGGCAATTATGATGTCCAGATACGTCAGCATCTGCAGAGCAATGCCATAGTAAACCTCACTTACATTCAGATCCTTGGAGCTGGATTTATAGTCTATTACCCGTAAAAATGTCCCGTTGGCATCCTGAGCCTTATCTACTCTGTCAATTCTTCCGACAAGCTCCATTTTAGCCCCGTTTTTAAGAGGAAAAGCAAGCGAAGGAAGCTCTCCTTTCGGCCCAAACCCCAGTTCAAGGCCCACCGGCGAGAATCCGCTTGATTTGGCATGCTCGCTGATGACATAGGAAGCTCTGCTGATAATTTGCTCAAGCTTTCTCTTAATATAGTGATGCCTGTTCGAGCTTAAGAGAATTTCATTTTGAAGTTTAGGAGCAAGCATTTCAACCGCTTCTTTTGCAAGGATCTCACACTGTTCCCTCGTCATATCTGTCCATGAAAGTTTCTGAGTCATAACTGTTTCTGCAATAAATTTTAAAGCAGCATGGAAAAGATCCCCGATATCCGGTGCCTCCAGGCGGTACACCTGTCTTTCCCGCAGCCTTAGTCCATGCTGTGCAAAATGGGAAAATGGGCAGCTATGGAATAATTCCATTCTCGAAACACTCGCCTGAATATGATCTCCATACAATTCCTTACTGACGTCTTCACCAAGCTGAAGTGTCCTGTTTTCATAATTAAGACTGGAAAGCACCTTCAATGCAGGCCTTCTCCACTGCTCATTTTTAAGGTAATAGTTATAAACATCCCACCAGAGGTCATAGATTGGATAGCTGCGTTTTTTGAGCTGAAGCTGTGAAGTCAAATACGATAATGCTGTATTAAGGTTATCAGCATACTCCAGCTGCTCCGTTTCCTTAAGCTCTGCCGGATCAGACATGAAGGAATGATGCCTGCAATCAGGAAATAAATCTCCCAATCTCTTAATATAAGGAGACGGCATAAGTGCTTTACCTTCTTCATTTGCCAATGGATAGCTGATAAAAAGTTTTTCTGATGGAGTAACAAACGCTTTATAAGCTATAAATTCCTCATCAAGCAAACGTGTGCGGCTTCCCGGCGCCAGTTTCATTCCGTTCGTGTTCAGCATTTCCCTGTCGTCATCCGCCAGCACACCATCCTCCGAGAACTTGGCAGGAAGTACTCCTTCATTCAGCCCAATGACAAAGGCAGCTTTAATATCGGTTAGCCTTGATCTTTCCAAATCGGCAGCCATGACCTGATCAATGGCAGGCGGAACAAGCGTAAATCGAAGCGACTCCAGTCCGGCATCAAGAATGGATGCAAAACGCTTAAGGCTTACTTCTTCTTCACCAAGCATTTCCACATATTGATCCAGAAGCTCCATTATGGCATTCCATGCTTGTCCATGTTCCCTTGACTTAACAAGGTTCCCTTTATCCTCCTGAGCAGTTTTCCACTTCTCAATCTTCAGAGGAACATCCAATTCTTCCATGTATAAAAATAAAGCTTCACACAAGCTGCGGCCATCAGCAGCCTTTCTTAAGCGCCTGTGCAGCCTTAATATTGGGCCTGTAATCATTTCGCGCAGATCATTTAACTCATCTTCTACTTTTTTCTCGGCATCAGTCTGGGCAACTGCTTCAAACTCCAGCCCCCTGATTCTTCTGTATGTCCATCTCTTCTTTTTCGTCCATTTGTCTCCTTGAATGCCATAAGCTAGAACATAGTTCTCAAGTCTGTCCATTTGCTCACGAAGCTTTCCGGGGTTTAACCTGGACGGAAAAATCAGCTCTGTTTTTATAGCTCTGAAAATCGGTTCATAGCGCCAATTCCCATTGATTATCTCAAGTGTTGACCGGATTAACTCAACGAGCGGGTGATTCAGCATGGTTCTTTTCTGATCAATAAAAAATGGGATATCATAGTCACGGAACACTGTTTCAATCATGTCATGATAATCCTTGCCGTTTCTTGCCAGTACGGCAATATCACGGTAGCGATAGCCATCTGTGCGAACAAGCTTATTAATTTCCCTGGCAACGCCTTCAATTTCAGCCCTCCTGCTGACAGCCTGTCCAATGTGAATGTCCGCTTCACCTGTAAATGCCTCTGCAGGCCTGCTGTCAAAATGAGCCTCAAGATGCTTAAGTGAAGGCTTGAGCCACCTTTTTTGCTCGGAAAGGAGCATCTCTTCCACATCCAGCCTGTTGCGGGAAGCCATTTCTTTGATTGTCTGATAGCTTTCTCCCGGCATTCTGAATAAATGAAGCTCATCAGAAGCACTGTTCTTTAACGGCTGGTCAAGCGTTAATGTGATTGTGACGTTTTTACACTGCTTCATCAGCTGTTCAACAATTGCATATTCCTGTGGTGTAAAGCTGTAAAAGCCATCTATATAAACCTCAGCATTTTTTAGATACTCTGAATGGGAGGCTTTTTCCGCAAGCAGGCGGAAATAATCCTCTGAATCTGTATATTTGCCAGAAAGGGATTCCTCGAAATTTTTATAGATTATTTCAAGATCATGCAGCTTATCCTGAAGTGCCTTATTTGACTTCCCGCTTGCCGAGAGCTGATTTTGCTTTTCCGCCAGTTCGTCGGGAGCTACACAATATCGTTTGAATTCGGTCATGATTTGTTCTACTTGCTGAATAAAGCCATTTTTGTCTGCAGCCCTTTGAAACAGCTTAAGATCATCCTTTTTATCTTCAATGATTTTGCGGATCAGCATGCTGATGCCTACACTATTAAGATGGTATCTGCTCATGCCTCCCGTTTCCTGAAGAATTCTCCAGGCAAGACGCGTGAAAGAGTATACCTGGCTGCGGATCATTCCGCCAAGGCCAGGTGTTGTTATTAATTTATATTCTGAAAGGAACGTCATTTGTTCCGGCACTAAATAAATGATTGGATCTCCATCCGGATTAAACCGCAGTTCATCACGGATTTGGTTAAGGCAGTATTCCGTTTTACCACTCCCGGAACGGCCTATCAATAAACGTACGGTCATAATTTTCCTCCTTAAAAAAGCTCTCTCTCTCTATCATTATTTTATCATATAAGCTGTTCAATTTTTTGTATGGGGTTCTTCAAAATTGTGGAAATGACAACTTTCCTATTCGGGGTTTCTTGCATAAAGTATATCGGCAGGTGATAAGGATGATTTCAAAACAGGTCTTGATTGCAACTTCAGTCATTTTGACAATTACAGGAATTTTCGTGGCCAGCAACATTTATACACTAATCCCTATTTACGGGGATATTGCTGACTCATTTAAAATAAATGAAAATTATATTGTTGGCGGAGGAAGCCTGTTTGCATTTTTTTATGCAGCCGGCCTGCTGTTCTTTGGTCCTGCCTCTGATACATTTGGCAGGCGCAGAATTATTATTACAGGTTTGTTTGCTTCTGCTTTGTCCACTTGTGCCGTCGGGCTCTCTCCTAATTTAGAGGCTCTCTATATAACTAGGTCGATTCAGGGGCTGACTCTTGGGAGCTTTGCTCCTGTTGCCTTCGCTTATTCCTTTGATCTTTTACAGCCGAGGAGCCGCACCCTGCTGCTTGTTTTTATCAATACAGGATTCCTTGTCGCCGGCATCCTTGGACAGTTGATCAGTTCGACAATTACTTTTTATTTTAAATGGAACTATGCTTTTTATTTCTTTGCGTCTTGTTATTTAATTCTTTTCCTAGCATCGTATAAAATACTTCCAGGCACTTCTCCTCCTTCCAAATCAGAGGTTTCCGTTATTTCTATTATGAAAAAACTATTAATGAACGGAAGCCTGCTCCAAAGCTATGCTATTACCTTTACTTTGCTGTTTACCTTTGTAGCTTTTTACGATGCAATAGGAAGGAATTTCGAGGGAACCATGGAGGAGCTGTTCACATTAAGAGCTGTGGGACTAATCGGGGCGCTGCTGTCGCTCTTTACGGGAAAATTAATTGAGCGGATTGGTGCCCATTTGACTTTAAAGCTTGGTTTACTTTTAGGAATCTTCAGCATCATTAATATGTTTTTCTTCAGCAGCACTATTGCATTAATGGCTATTTCAATAATGTTCGTGGCCTCTATATCTATTCTTGTTCCCACAGTTATCACACTGATTGGCATGATAGCAGGAGCTGATCGGGCAAAAGCGCTTTCTCTCTATTCTTTTTTTCTATTAACCGGGGCAAGCCTTGCGCCGCCGGCGGTTATGATTCTGGAATATCATGATGTACTGTTTCTGCTTCTTGCCTTTTTTCTTACGAATATCGTTCTTAGCTATTTCTTGTCAAAAGAAATTACTTTTGTCAGTCAACCAGAATAAATCTTGTAAAGCGCGGTATCATTCCGCGCTTCTTCACTCTTTCCACTCCTTTCTCAGCAGCCCGTATAAATACATATCATGCCGTTTTCCATCGCGCTCAAGAAACTCTCTATAGCAGCCTTCTTTCTTGAATCCAAGACTTTCATAAAGAGTCTTTGCTCTAGTATTATAGGAAAATACAGTAAGCTGAAGCCTATACAAATTGAGCTCCATAAAAGCATAGCGAATCAGGCATTGCATGGCGTCCTTTCCATACCCTTTTCCCCATTCGGTTTTATCTGCTATGGCAATGGTAATCCAGCCTGTTCTGTGTGGCCATAAAATGCCGTTTAACTCCGCAAAGCCTATCAGTTCATTTGCTTCTTTTAACCTGAGCGAAAATCTGAAGGTGTCTTGCGGACATTCATCAAGCCATTTCTTAATTTCCGTTTCCTGTTTGGGTTTTACCGGCAGAGCATCCAGGTTTCGCATAATTTTCTCGTCTGCACGCCACTGGATTATCTTTTGAATATCATCCTCAAGAAACGCCCCCAGAATGATCTTTCTTCCAGACAATATCGTACTGCTTATCACTTTTCTCCCTCCTGAAAAAATAATTCTGCAAGAGATGGGATTCGCTAATTGGATAAATAAAGAGCTCCCGAAGGAACTCTTTATTCGTACGTTTCCACAAATACTGCGGCTCCCATTCCGCCACCGACACATAAAGAAGCGATTCCTTTATGGTCTCCTCTTCTCTTCAACTCATGAACAAGACTTACGACAAGACGAGCACCTGTACATCCAATTGGGTGTCCCAGGCTGATTCCGCTTCCATTTACATTTACTTTCTCCCGGTTTAAGCCAAGTTCTCTCTCAACCGCCAAATATTGGGCCGCAAAGGCCTCATTAACTTCAATCAAATCAGCTTCTTCAAGCGACCAATTGACACTGGCAAGACCATTATTAACTGCCGGAACAGGTCCTCTTCCCATTACTTTCGGATCTACTCCCGCAACAGAGAAGCCAGCAATCTTTGCCAGCGGCTTCAGTCCTCTTTCGAGAGCCAGCTCTTCCGGCATGAGGACCAGTGCTGCTCCGCCGTCATTCAGGCTGGATGAGTTTCCTGCTGTTACCGTTCCGCCCTTTCTAAAGACCGGCTTCAATCTGCTCAGCTTTTCCGCTGTTAAGTCCGCACGCGGGTTTTCATCTTTTGCAACGGTTACTTCTCCTTTCCGGGTCTTCACAGTAATTGGAACGATCTGCGAATCAAAGTAACCGTTTTCAATTGCGTGCAAGGCTCTCTTATGGCTAAGCAATGCCGCTTCATCTTGCTCTTCCCTTGTGATGGAATGAATTTCTGCCAGGTTTTCTGCTGTTTCCCCCATCATGATATGTTGGATTGGATCTTTGAGAATCTCCCATACTGTGTCGGTTACCTGTCCATGCTGCATGCGGGCGCCCCAGCGATGCTGTTTTAATACATAAGGACTGGAGCTCATGGCTTCTACTCCTCCGGCAATAACGATATCTGACATACCTGATGCAATCTGCAGGGCAGCGGAGATAATGGCCTGCATACCGGATGCACACTGTCTCTGGACTGTGAACCCTGTTGTCGTATCGTCAAAGCCTGCAAGCAATGCTGCTGTCCTCGCTGTGTTCGGTTCATCTGTACGCTGAATGCAGTGTCCCAAAATTACTTCATTCACGTCACTGCTCTGCAAGCCGCTTCTTTCGGCAGCCTCTTTTAATACTGGAACAATCAAATCTGTCGGCAAAAGATCCTTAAAGGCTCCTCCAAAAGTCCCGACCGGTGTTCTTACTGCTGATGTTATTACAACATTTCTCATACTTTTCCACCCCTTTTATTATCAGATTAACGAGCAATCGCTCAGAGTCAGGTTATTACATCATAATACCGCCATCTACATGCAGGACCGTGCCATTCACATAATCAGATTCATCCGAAGCCAGAAACAGATATGCATTCGCAATATCTTCCGGTTTTCCAAGTCTGCCCAGCGGAACCATGCCCTGCATTTGGCCAATCACCTTTTCCGGCACTTTTGCTGTCATGCCTGTAGAGATAAATCCTGGGGCCACGGCATTAACGTTAATTCCTTTTCGGCCGAGTTCTTTTGCCCATGTTTTGGTCATTCCCACCACACCCGCTTTGGCTGCAGCGTAGTTTGTCTGTCCGACATTCCCATAAATTCCGGAAACAGAAGATGTATTGATAATTTTTCCCCTTCCCTGCTCCAGCATGAATGGAAGCACTGCTTGTGTACAATGGAAAACACCTGACAGATTCACATCCATAACCGCCTGAAAATCATCCGGGGATAACTTTGATAGCATCCCGTCCCTGGTTATTCCTGCATTATTGATAAGGATGTCAATTTTCCCAAATGCCGCTTTTACAGCTTCCGCCATACTGTCTATGCTTTGCCTGTCAGCCACATTAACCTGAAAGAACTGTGCATTTATTCCTTTTTCCTTGAGCTCTTGAGCCCTGGTTATTCCCATGTCCGCGTCATAATCTGCCATGGCTACTGCGGCTCCTTCACCTGCAAACCTTTCTGCTGCAGCGAGACCAATCCCATTGGCTGCACCTGTAATAATGGCGACTTTATCCTTAAGCCTCATTAATTGCACCTCCACTATATATACAAATATTCCGACATCAAAAACTAAAACTAATCCGGTAACGTGTACACCAGCTTTTATTCGACAAAGCCCGCAGATTCTCCTGTATCCCATGCAATTATTCTTAAACAACGATCCCAGTCTTTCAAGGAAACTGTTGGGAATTTTTTGAATCGGTTTAACCGCAGCCAAAAAAGGCTAAGAAATATAAAACAATAGACAGCAAATTGGAAAGGGGCATTTATCATGAAAGTTGTTTATGGATTGATGGCACAAAACGGAGACGCCCAGGAGCTGTTATGGGACTTGGGATTTTGGGAAAGTGAAGAATCCGCAAAGGAATACTTAAATGCCGAAATGGCCAATTCACGCGGAATTACCGTAGAGCCTATTAATATTAATGATGCTATTCCCATTCACCCGGAAGAAATAGAGGAAGAAAAAATGGTTGCCTGTTCTCTATGTGGAATTGAATACAATCGTGAAGATGTGAATATGACTGATTATGATGAAAACGTGTGTGTAAACTGCGAACCTGAATATAGGGAAAATCCTAATTTGCATGTTATCTAAGATTAACCTTTTCTGCAAAAATAAGAGACTCGAATATTCGAGTCCCTTTTACTATAAGATCTGTTAGAATGACGCATCCATTTCATCAAGCGGCCAATAGCGCAGGTTTACTTTCCCTACAACCTGGCCGGCTGAAATAAATCCAAAATGCCGGCTGTCCCAGCTCCCGAGACGATTATCTCCCATAACAAAAAGTTTACCCTCCGGGACAGTTTCTGTGCCCGTCATCTCCAGCAGTGTAAAGTCACCTGTCAGTTTGCCTCCTGAGATTTCTTTTCGGTACTTATCCAAATAAGGTTCATCCACTTTCCTGCCATTAATAAATAATTCATCATTACGGTATGCAATTTCATCCCCCGGCATTCCAATTATTCTTTTTACAAAATCCTCTTCATCATTATGATGGAAAACAATTACGTCAAAGCGTTCTAAATCGCTGACCTGATAGCCGATTTTATTGACAATCAGCTTATTTCCATCCTGAAGGGTAGGCATCATGGATTCACCTTCGACAATGTAATTGGAGAAGAAAAAAGTCCGTATAAAAGCAAAGATGATAATGCCTATTGCAAAAGCCTTCAGCCATTCCGCTCCTTCTTTTCTCAATCCTTCCTTCACCATTCATCTCCCCTAGTACTTATGCATTCAATGCTTTTTATTCCCGCGATCTTTTTCTACGCTCATATTCATCTTTATTTCAATAATTTTGCCGACATACCAAAGAATGAAAATGACCAGTGCCACAATAGCAGTCCGAATTGGCTGTGTTATTAATGATCTGATATCATATCCGACAAAGCTTATTGTAAAAATCATCACTATTTTCCCCGTCAGGACTGCCAGCATATATTGAGCAATACTGATATTTGAAAGCCCGGCTACAATATTGACAACCGCTGAAGGAGTAAACGGAAAACAAAGCAGGATGAACAATGGCCCGAATCCATGCTTTTCAACCCATTTCATAAGCTTCTGTACCTGCTTATTTTTTTTCAAAAAACGGAGTATTCGTTTCTGGCCATATTTTCTGACCAGCAGGAAAACAATCAGCGCTCCTGCGACCGCTCCGACCCAGGAGTATAAAAATCCCAGCCAGAGACCAAATGCACTCGCATTTGCCATAACAAACAAAAACAGAGGCAGAAAGGGCAAAAATGCTTCTAGCATTGGAAGCAGAATACCCGGGAGAGGTCCAAATGAACGATACTCCCGGATTAAATCCATAATATTCTCTAATGTAAACCAATCTTTGAGCAGTTCAAAATCCATTAGTATCTCCTTGTCCAATATGCAGCAATACCTTAGTCGAATCGTTTTGATAAAGTGAAACTTCAATCAGTGGGGGGGGCATTTTCCCCCACTGATTGTTAGTCGCGTTCTAGTGTCGCTAAGATCTCCGCTAGCGCTTCGATCAATCGGCACTACGAATCCGATTGGTTCAACTAAGCCTCTGCATGCGCGACGGCAAGTTTCACTGTATCTCACCAATCGGGCCTTTACATTATAAAGCGAGGCGACTTGCCCAGGGGTGACAAGCATAAGACGAGCAGATGGTGGGAAGTGCTTTTCTTCCCATCAGCTGATTGGCTTATGACCTCGAGCCCCTAGGAGCCGCAGCTAGATTGGGCTGTTTGACCCCCACTTACCCTCCTTTGATTCCTCTGAGTCTTGAAGTGGGGGTCTTACTGCCCGTTAGAATGCGATAAAAAATAAGTTTCCCCTAGTTTTACCATTTCCCCTTTTATTGTACACCTAATCAGGCAAAAACAGTGTTTCTGTCTTTTTATTTTGAAAGAAATTCATGGATTGCCGCTTTATTCGCCTCTTTATCTATGCCCAGAACCGCAGCACCATTAATTCTCTCGTTTTCAAATGTTCCATCAACAGGAACGCGAAGAGTCTCAACATTCCTGTTATCCTTAGATACGAAATCTTTTCCGATATACAGAATATCTCCCGTGTTCATATTGGTATTTACAAAAGGAGTTACCACCCCGATGAGTTTTGGAAGCTTCGTAATGGTCTGAAGGCTTGTAAACTGGCTTGCTACTTCTTTCATCACCTTCTGCTGGCGTTCTACTCTTCCGAAATCCCCTACTGCATCCTGCCTGAACCTGACGTACCCAAGGAGATGCTCTCCATCAAGCCGCTGCAGGCCCGGTTCGAGTGTGACACCGATATTGGCAGACATTCTTTTTTCCACATCAATTTCTACCCCTCTGGGAAAAGCTTCATCAATTAAATGTACAAAGCCCTCAAAGTCAACAATAGAGTAATATTTAATATCTAAATCAAAGTTCTCTTTGAGCGTCTGCCTCAATAACTCAGGACCTCCATAAGCAAGAGCAGAATTTATTCTGTTTTGCCCATGACCCGGTATGTCCACATACATGTCTCTCATAAAAGAAATCAGCTTATATGTGCCCTTTTCAGGATGATACTGTGCAACCATTATGGTATCAGCCCTTGATTTCTCCTCTCCCCTTGCATCACTTCCGAGAATCAGGATATTCGTCCCGCCATATTTATCTTTTTCGCCATTGAATTCAAACTCTTCTGTCTGTATATTTGCTTCTCCTTCTGTCTGGGAAACACCTTGCTTAAATTGAAAATACGAATAGCCAAGGGTTCCTGCAATCAAGAGAAGCAGAATTAGGAGGACAGATTTCCACTTTCCTTTCTTTTTCTTCTTTTCATATCTATCTGATCTCATAAGTATAAGTCCTTTCTTTAAAGCGAATTATGGAAGGGTTTGAACACCTTCACCTATATTTGACTGCAGAGTTCAATAAAAAGTTTCGAAAGCTATGCTGGTATATCCTGTATACATATATTTTGCAGATGAATTGGATTCTTTGCAATTTATTTTAAATAGTTTCTTGCATAAAAAAATGACATCATTGATATATCGGCAAGTTTTGTGTCCCTTTACAGATCTATGAAAAAAACCGCAAACCAGATGGCCTGCGGTTATATCTCAAAGATATTCATCAAACCAGCCGGCTATATAGTGCAGGCGGCTAATTCGCAAATTCGGTTTTCCGCTTCTTGAAAGCTCATGATTGGCTTCAGGGAACCGGACAAATTTTGCTGTTTTCTTCCGATGCTTTAAGGAAATGAATAATTGCTCTGCCTGTTCAATTGGACAGCGATAGTCTTTTTCACTGTGCAGAATCAGGAGTGGTGTATTTATATCATTCACATAAGCAAGCGGAGAGTGTTTCCATAGTTTTTCTATATCATTCATATCACTCTTGATTTGCCAATCAGTAAAATAGTAGCCGATATCACTTACTCCATAAAAGCTGATCCAGTTGGAAATGGAGCGCTGGGTGACAGCTGCCTTGAACCGGCTGGTGTGTCCAATAATCCAGTTGGTCATAAAGCCTCCATAGCTTCCTCCCGTTACGCCTAGCCGTTCTTTATCGATGAAATCGAAGTTTTCGAGCGCGTAATCGACTGCATCCATAATATCCTCATAATCCTTGCCTCCGTAATCCCCTCTGACAGCATCTACAAAATGCTGGCCATATCCATGGCTTCCCCGTGGATTGATAAACAAAACCGCATAGCCTTTTGCAGCGAGGCATTGAAATTCATGGAAATAAGAATTGGCATACATAGCATGAGGGCCTCCATGGATCTCAAGCACAAGCGGTGCTTTTAGGCCCTCTTTCAAATGGACTGGTTTCATGATCCAGCCATGGAGGTCCCACTCATCTGAGGATTTAAACTGAATGGGCTCGGCATCTGCCAGCTCCACTCCGCTCAGGAACTCTTCATTGACTTTTGTCAGCTGTTTTAATTCCCCTGTCGGAACATCAAGTAAATATAACTCTCCGGGAGAAGACGGCCTGCTGATGGCTACAACCGCTTTATTGATAGTTCCACCTGTTGTCAGTCCATATACATGCTGCTGATCCAGCAGGGCAGGATATAATTCCCCATCTAAAGAGCCATAGTAAACAACTGTATTGCCATGATCAGTTGCCAGGAAGTAAAAGCTTCTGCTGTCCTCTGCCCAAAGAATTCCCGGTGTTACTGCACCCTGCTGGAAATCTCCGATGGCATAATCACCAGCCAATATGTCCGATTCTGCAGTCAGGCACTGCAGATTCTCAAATTCGAGGTTATACACCCATACTTTGGTATGCGTAGCATTTTCGTATTCCCTTTCATGCCCGAACAATCCTATGTGTTTTCCATCAGGGGACCATGCAGCGCTTCCGAAATAACCATTACCATTTGTAATCTTTTTCATGTCTTTTGTTCCAAGATGGATGATATACACATCGCTTAGAAAAGAAAAATCCTTATCTTCACTCAAATCTGCCGTAACAGCAATCCATTCCCCATCTGGGGACCAGTCCTGCAATTGGAAATCATGTTCTCCGGTTGTCAGCTGCTCCATCTCGCCAGTTTCTATATCTATTAATGCGACCTGGCTGTACCTTCCGTTCCAAAAACCCTGGGCGTCAGATTTGTGCTTCATTTTTTCAATTTCAATCGGTATTGGCTTTTCTTCCTTTTTTTCCTGGTTTTCTAGTGTTTCTGCGTTTTCACCCGGTTTTATTGAAAGATTGAAGGCAAGTTTCTTTCCATCAGGGGACCAGACAGGATTTGAAGCACCATTTGCACAATGTGTCAGCTGTCTGGCTTCTCCGCCTGCTTTGCTCATTACATAAATCTGTGACTTCCCGCCTCTGTCTGATACAAATGCAATTAACTCCCCATCTGGAGACCAGCGGGGTGAATGATTGCGGTGTTTGCCATAAGTCCACTGAACAGGCTTATTGCTTTTTGCAGTATTTATGTAAAAAACATTTGAACTATATGTATTTTCTTCTTCAAGCATTCTGGTCTCGACAAAAGCCAAATCATATCCATTCCTGGAAAGCTGCGGATCAGCTGCAGATTTTAAATGATAAAGGTCTTCTGGTTTAATTGTTCTTTTTTGCGTCATTTATTTCATCCTTCCTAACTGTGTGTTCTACTTATTTCGACATCAGAAATAAAATCCCTTCCCAATTAGCTTCAGGCTGAAACTTTTTTTCATTATTGGAAATGATGAAGTATAACAGTATTTCGACAAATATAGGCTCTTGCAAGATAAAACATTCCTTTGTAAAATTAGATAAGAACATACGTTCTTTAACAAGGCAGGATACTATTATTTAAGGGGAGCAGAACAATATGACCAGAATTCCTGAGGAAGACCGTAATATCATGGAACAGGCTATTTATCTGCCAATGGTGCTGACGGTTTTAAATCGCGACTCTATTGTCATTAATAAAAGCCCGTTTAAACTAAAACAGCCTTATCTTGATTTGGTTGAAGAAACAATGAAGGTCATTCAAAGTGAACTCTCTGAGGTAAAACGCTATATGAATAAAAACCAGCTAAAGGTACAGGAAATAAAGAGGGATGAGGCATTTACTATGTTTATGTTCCTGTACAAAGGATATGAGGAGCATCATAATTATTTTAATCCCCGGATCCGCAATAAAGTTCAGGAGCTAATGACCTATTATCTTATAAAAAAACCTTTGCCTGGACCAGGGAAAAATCGGAAAGCCAATTAATTTTTGCAATAAGAAAGCCTGCAGCTAATAAGGCAATATACTACGGAAAATAGAAGCATGAAACTCCGCATGCTTCTTGGTTATCCTTCAATTCCAGCCCTTCTCTATTGGTAGGCTCCTTTTCTCTCCGAAGCATTCATTATTTTGGAACCATTCGCATAGTAAAGAGACTTTCTCTCTGAATCTTCTATCCTTTTTGTCAATGTCGTTTTCAGCAGTGCTGTTCTGAGCACCTGGTTATTAAGAGTCGTATAAGAGACTGGAATTACAAAGCTTTGCTTGTTCTTAAAAACTACTTGGGTTTGTGCGTTCTCCGCTCGCTTGAAGTAATTGATGTGATCCAATGCAATCCACATACATTCCGGATTGCTTGGAGAAGCTGTCGGGAAAAAATAAATGAAATTTGTGGGGTCAATCGTTATCGGAGCTTTATGGGTGAAGCCGGTTAATTGGCGTGTACCCTCTTTTCTTCCTTCATAGCTTGATCCAAAATATTTGCAGCTGCTTTTAATTATTTCAATCGGCTTAAAGGGAGAAGTTACTTCATCATCAAGCTCCCAGATTTGCGAATAAACTTTTATCCCATAAGAGAGAGGTTTAATAATCATCGTATTGGGATTGATTTCATATTCTTCGATTATTTGAATATTTTGGGTCATACATTTTCATCTCCTTTTCTATTTCGTGCTCACTTTTCCATATTAACACCAATTTATCTAAAAATTACTAATTTATTCAATAGTTCTGAAATTGTTCACATTTTCGACATTCTGAAAATATTTTCTAAAAATTTAAAAAATTAGTTGAATATTCAGAAGCAATTCCATATAATATTAAAAAGCTCAGGGGTGGTTTCCATGAAGGAAAAATCATACACCGACTTAATGAAAACGAGTGGATCTAAGCGAAAAAACCTTAAGGAATCTTTTGTATTGGATCTTTACCTGGATATGCTTATTTCCGAGATACTGCTGAATAATGAAAAAGAAAAGCTGATGAAAAAAGTAGACTCGGCGATTGATGAAGGAAATAAACCGGCATTTATGCATTTTTCGAAGCAATACAAAGAACTTTCCAAGCGTTTTGGCACTTAAAAAGCAGCTTGCCCCCGCCAATCAGCGGGGTATTTTATTTTTAGTCAGGAAGGCGGGGAATAATGAACAGCAGGCATTTATTTTTAATGGGCGGAAGCCCTCCATTCGGGCAAAGGTTAGGTAAAATGTTTACAGAGCTTGCCTGCGGCTCGGATGGCAAAATAGCTATACTCTTTTTGGAAAGGGATGGCTGGGAGATGTATATGAATAAGTATACTTCTGCCTTAGTTCCTAATGGAGCCGGGAATTTCTGCTATCTCCCGCTTTCCTCTGGCCCAGCAGAATCTTATCTTCAAGAATTAATGTCCTGTTCCGGCATCATTATTGGAGGCGGTGACACAGAAAATTACAGAAAATTCATCGTGGATAGTGAAACCGGAGAATGCATTAGAAAGATGTACATGAATGGTATTCCTGTAGCAGGCTTTTCGGCAGGCGCCCTGATCATTCCGGAACATTGCATCATTCCCCCTATTGATAACCTTAAAAGACAGCACCTCTTTTTGAAAGGGCTCGGGTTAATCAGGAATTGCGCCATCAGTGTCCATTTTACCAAGTGGAATGAACGGGAAAATCTCAAGGAAGCGGCAGGAAAAGTCAATGCAGCGATCGGTTATGGAATTGACGATGATGCAGGCGTCTATTTTCACAATGAAATTCAGGCTGACGATGAAGGAAACATACATATTTATAAAAATGAAATTTAAAAAAGCAAGCCGTTTGGCCTGCTTTTTTAGTTATAATGAGCAAATCATTCCTCTGCCTGCTTCCGTTCTTTCTGCCTCTGTTCCATTTCAAATTCTTCCAGCATAGAAATGCGCTCAAGCATCGTTGGATGCCCATATCGGAATACTTTCACAAGAAGCGGCGGATTTACCTGGCTTAAACCGGCACGTGTCAGCTCCTGAAATGTTTCTATTGCGGCTTTTGAATCCTTTGTCATTTCAATGGCATAGCGGTCTGCCCTTGTTTCCTGATACCGTGAAACAAGATTGGATAGAGGGCTTGAAATAAAGAGCAGCATTGAAAGAATCATCAAAAAAAGCGGCAGGGAACGTATATCATTTACTGCAGGGATTTTTAAGGCCCTTCCCCATTTTTCTACTGCTTTTTCCATTAATTTAGCTGTCAAATACAGCCCCAGCAGAGAAAGCAGCAAGTATCCTCCAATTCCGATGTAAATATGCTTCTCCACGTAGTGGGCCATTTCATGTGCCATTATAAACAGAATTTGATCTTCAGTTAATTTATTCAGAGTTGTGTCCCAAAGAACAATTCTTGAATTTGAGCCGATCCCTGTTACATATGCATTCAGCGCATTCGTTTTTTCGGCCATATCGACCTCAAAGACATGTTCAGCCGGTATTTTAGCCTGATTGGCCAAATCAAGAATTTTCGTTTCAAGTTCCTTATCTTTTAAAGGATAAAAATCATTATACAGAGGGTCAATGACAACCGGCTGGAGAAACATCATAAATAAGGTAAATGGAACTGATAATAGCCATGCGTAAAGCCACCATCTTTTCCTGCTCTTATTAATCAGCCAGTAAAGAACAGACACGATAAGAAGCATCATTCCATAATTAACCCAAAAATCAATGAGTTCATCCTTCATCCACCCACTAAAGCTCTGAGTGGAGATATTATACGTTTTTGAAAGCGAAAAGCTGATATAGCTTAATGGCATCGTGGCAATAAAGGCGAAAAAAGAAAGCCAAATCAAATAGATTGCCGTTTGCAGGAATTTATATGGCGCTGTCTGTTCCGCCCACTTTTTAAAAGCATTTGAAAAGCCAAATAAGAGAATAAATAAATAAAATATCCATTCAAAAGGAGTAGAAATAAAAAACAGCAGGTTTCTTATTTTAGAATATTCCTCACTGAGCATCAATTCCCTGCCGTTCAGGAAAGTTGCCGGATCTGCCCGTGACCCTTCATACTCAAAGGGCAGACTGGTGTCAGCAAAATAGAATAGATACCAATAAAAAAATAAACCGTATACGAAAAAGGCCAGAGCCCCATAAAAACCTAATTTCCGCGCCATTCAATTCCCCTCCTATGGTACAACCTTTCTATATTTAGTTTAGTATAAAAATCTGTAAATAGAACTCATTTGATGGGACAATCATTTCTTTCTAATCCATCAGTTCTATTGAAAAAGCCGGTTCAAGAAGGAACCGGCTAAAGAACATCCATCATTATCTTTTCTAAAACAAAAAAGAATATACAGATAACACAGCGATCGATCCCAGCACAACGACAATTACATTTGCGCCTAAAAAGGCTGCCAGAAAAGCAGCAGCTGCACCGAGCAGACCAAACCAAATATCTTCATTAATAAACAGAATACCCGGAAAAATGAGTGCCCCTAATGTCGCATAAGGCACATTCTTTAATATCCCCTGAACAAAGACGGGAAGCTCCTTCCCCTTAAAAAGCACAAAAGGCAGCAGCCTTGGGATATAAGTAACTGCTGCCATCCCAACAATCATCCACACAATATGGCTACTCATGCTCCTGCCCCCTGTTCCCGTTTTTTACACTTTCAATCCATTCAACTATTACAGCCGATAAAAGCGTTGCCGTTACAATTGCCCATCCTGTCGATAGCGTATTAGTCAAAGTGAAAATCGTGTTAAAACACGCTGCAAGTGCGGCAAGAAAAACAACTTTTGCACTCTTTTTCATAGACGGAACGAGAAGGCCGACAAACATGGCATAAAGAGCAACAGACATGCTTTCCTGCAAGGTTTGCGGAAGGCTCGCCCCAATAAGATGCCCAAGTCCCGAACAAATGACCCAGCTTGCATAGGAAACCGATATGAGCCCAAGCATATACCCGCTTGTTACCTTTTCTTCACGCACAGCTGCAACTGAAAAGGTTTCATCCGTAATCCCAAAAGACAAAATCACCTTGTTGGCAGCCTGTTCATCTTCCCACTTTTCATTAAGAGAGGTAGACATCAAAAAGTGCCTGATATTCACGATAAAAGTTGTTAAAACAATTTCAAATATGCCTGTCCCAAGTGTAAGCAGGCTCAGGGATATGTACTGTGCTGCCCCGGCAAATACGAGCAAACTCATTAAAACTGTTTCACCTATTGTAAGACCGGTTGTTTTGGCAAGCAGTCCAAATGTTAAAGCAATGGGTGCATATCCTATCGCGATGCTGATTCCCGCCTGCACCCCCTTTCTAACTTCACCGGAAGGCTTGCCGACTGCAAGTTCTGCCATGATGCTCACCGCCTAAAAATATAATAAAAGGTTCTAAAAATTATACTATACTAGACTTAAAATTAGAAGAAACTGTTATCGGATTGTTTTGGATATAATGCCGCTTGAACAAAAAATCCGAACAAGGTAAAAACCTTGTCCGGTCCACACATCTAAATAAGAATCGCCTTGTCGCTGCTCATTTTCTCTCCACGGATTTTCTGGAATTCCTCCAGCAGTTTTTCTACTGTCAAGTCTTTCTTCTCGTCCTCATTTGTTTCAAAAATGATCTGGCCTTTGTCCATCATGATCAGCCTATTTCCCAGGTCAAGCGCCTGCTGCATATTGTGGGTCACCATTAAGGTTGTAAGTTTATATGTTTCCACAATCTCTTTCGTAAGGCTGGTAATCAATTCAGCACGAGCCGGGTCCAAGGCAGCGGTATGTTCGTCCAAAAGCAATATTTTAGGCTCTGTAAAAGTCGCCATCAACAGGGATAATGCCTGCCTCTCCCCGCCTGACAGCAGTCCGACTTTTGCTGAAAGCCTGTTTTCCAATCCAAGATGCAGCATTTCCAGCTTTTCCTGGAAAAAGTCGCGGCGTTTCTTGGAAACACCTTTGCGAAGGCCGCGCGCCATAGTTCTCGCATAAGCAATGGCCAGATTTTCCTCTATCGTCATGGAAGGTGCTGTTCCGGCCATCGGATCCTGGAAAACGCGTCCAATCAGCCTGGATCTTTTATGTTCCTTCACAAGAGTGACATCAGTGCCATCAACCAGCACTTCTCCTATATCAGGAATCAATTTGCCTGAGATCATATTCATGAGAGTAGATTTTCCCGCTCCATTACTGCCGATAACCGTCATGAAGTCGCCTGGCTTTAAATGAAGATCAATTCTTTGAAGTGCTGTTTTTTCGTCTGGAGTTCCCTCATTAAACACTTTATGAATCTGATTTAATTGCAGCAAGATGTTCACCACTTTTCCCGTAAGCATTCGTTTTTTTCGCTTCCGCTAATCTCCGCCGCTTTCTCTGCTTTTCTTTTTGCTGCTGAATAATCTTTGGCAGAATCAGCGCGCCAATCACGATTACTGCTGTGATTAGCTTCATATCTCCTGTTTCAAGGAATTCAACCCTTAATGCAAGAGTGACTATAATACGATATAAGATGGCTCCTCCGATGACAGCCAGCGTTGCCCGGACAATCGTTTTTGCACCAAAGATTGCTTCCCCGATGATTACGGATGCAAGTCCGATGATTATCATCCCGATTCCCATTCCGACATCACTGAATCCGTTATACTGTGCCACCAAGGCTCCTGAAAATGCCACCAGTGCGTTTGAAATACCCAATCCGGCAATCTTCAGGAGGTCTGTATCAGCAGAAAAGCTGCGGATCATCGTCTCATTGTCTCCTGTCGCCCGTATAGCCAAACCAATATCTGTCTTTAAAAATAGATCAATCAGTGCCTTAACAGCAAATGCCAAAACCAGCATAAGCAATAGAATCCCCCAGGTCTTAGGAACAAAATTCATTCCCAGCGCTCCGAGCAGGCTTCCGATAGTCTGATCAATTCCAAGTCCCTGCCAGAATGCTGTAATCTTTGTGATAGCCGTTTCCTCAGACAGCAGAGGAACATTTGACTTACCCATAATCCTGAGATTTATAGAGTATAATGCTATCATCATTAAAATACCTGACAGCAGGGCATTTATCTTGCCCTTTGTATGAAGCAGCCCAGTGAAACATCCGGCGGCAAAGCCTGCAAGCATAGCTGCCATTGTTGCCAAAAATGGATTGTACCCTCCTGTTATCATGACAGCAGCAACAGATGCACCCGTTACAAAGCTTCCATCCACCGTCAGATCGGGGAAATCCAAAATTCTGAATGAGAGGTAAACGCCCAGCGCCATTAAGGCATAAATAGCACCTGCTTCAATGGAGCCAAAGATGGCAGTTGGCATAGTAATCTTCCTTTCTATTAGAAAAACGCAAGCACTGGTGGTTAAGTGCTGGTGCTGGTTCTATTCCACAAACTCAGCAAGCCCGTTCCATTCATCTTTTAAGTCAATGCCCATTTCTTCTGCAGCCTTTTTATTGATTACCAGCTTTAGGTTCTGCGGATATTGGACAGGCAGTTCGGATGGCTTCTTGCCTTCTTTTAAAATTTTTGCCGCCATTTCCCCGGCTTCATATCCGATATCTTCATAGTCAAATCCGTATGCAGCAAATCCCCCGCGTTTAACAGAATCCAGCTCTCCCACAAAAAGCGGGATATCATTGTCGTTTGAAACCTGAATGACAGATTCCAAAGCGGAAACGACAGTATTATCGGTAATAATATAGATGGCATCTGCTTTTCCGACAAGTGATTCTGCAGCCTGTTTCACTTCAGAAGAATTGGATACGGTAGCTTCGGCCAATTTCATATTTGTACCTGAAAGTGCTTCCTTCACCTTATCAATCTGCACCTCTGAATTTTGTTCTCCTGAATTGTAAATAACACCTACCGTTCCAGCCTCAAATTGTTCATCTATAAATTTAACCATGCTGGGTATCGCATCAGGATGTGTATCTGTTGTACCAGTAATATTTCCTTCAGGTGCATCCAGTGATTTTACTAATTGCGCACCCACTGGATCAGTTACTGAAGTAAATACAATTGGTATATCCTTCGTTGCATTCAGTGCACTTAATGCACTGGGTGTAGAGTTGGCAAAGATCAGGTCCACTCCATCTCCGGCAAAATTATTGGCAATGGATTGATTATTATTCTGGTCCCCCTGGGCAATCTGGACATCGTAGCTTGCTTTAATGCCTGAATCCTCCAATGCCTTTCTAAAGCCCTCCAGCGCCGCATCTAACGAAGGATGTTCGACAATCTGAGTAACTCCTATATTAATTGACTCTCCCTTTTCTTTATCCGAAGAGCCGGCTTCCCCGTTTGCACTATCACTTCCGCAGCCGCTTAGCAGTAAAGTTCCTATAAGGCCTGCCGCTGCTATAGCTTTAAATGTTTTTACTCTCTCTAACATACTGGTTGATCCCCCTTTAATCTCTATCTTTTTACTTCAGCACTTTTATGCTTTTATGCTTTTATTCACTAAATTATATAGTCAATAGCTGTACGATTCAAGTGATTTTTTAATAATTTTCAAAAAATTTATTATATTAATAAAAAAACACCGCAATAAATTCTGCGGTGTCTCATATTACTAATTTATTTTATTTCCCTTTAAACTCAGGTTTTCTTTTTTCGGCAAAAGCTGAAAGAGCTTCAACTCTATCTTCCGTTGGGATAATAACTTCGTATGCCTTCCTTTCAATCTGCAGCCCAGTCTGCAAATCAACACCCATGCCATGCTTTACAGCAAATTTAGCCTGCTGAAGGGCAATTGGCCCGTTGTTAAGCATTTGTCCGGCAAACTCAAAGCATTCATTTAATAAATTATCCTTTTCAGTCACTTTAGTAAGGATGCCGTAATTAAGCGCTTCTTCAGAGGTGAGCCTCTTTGCCGTCAAAATTAACTCAAGGGCTTTAGCCTGGCCAATCAGTCTTGGAAGCCTCTGTGTGCCTCCTGCACCCGGTATGATGGCTAAGCTTGTTTCTGTAAGTCCCATGGATGTGCCGGAAACTGCAATGCGGAAGTCGCAGGATAGTGCCAATTCCATCCCGCCTCCGAACGCAAAACCGTTTATGGCAGCAATAGTAGGCTGTGGAAGCTGATCCACCAGGGAGAATACCTCACCTATTTTATATACATTCCTGCGTACTTCCTCATCAGATAATGTCCTGCGCTCTTTAAGATCCGCTCCGACGCTGAATGCTTTTTCTCCAGCCCCTGTAAAAATAACAACACGAACATCAGGACTGGTGCGCAGTTTTTCAACTGATTCCTGGAGCTCCGACAAAGTTTCATAATTAAAAGCATTCATTGCATCAGGGCGGTTAATTGTTACTACCGCAATATGACCTTTTTTTTCGACTGCAATAGAACTCATATGTATCTCTCCTCTTTCTTTTGCTACCTAATAATTCGATAAATTTCGCGAAAACCCTTTCAAACTTAGCAATTCAAATGAAGAATAGAAAAGGACAGACACATGCCATGCCTGCCCTTAAAGCCTATTTAGCCTGAAGAACCTGATTCTTCAATGCCCTTCGTAAGATTTTGCCAGTTGTATTCTTTGGAAGCTCCTCTAAAAATTCGATCGATGATGGCACTTTATATCTAGCCAGATGCTCTGCACAGTATGCGAGCAGCAATTCTTCTGTCAGCTGGGGGTTATTTGTTACTACATAACACTTTACCGCTTCACCCAGATTCGGGTCAGGCACGCCCAATACAGCAGCTTCTACGACCTCCCGGTGATTATAGAGCACCTCTTCCACTTCCCGCGGATACACATTATAGCCGCCGACTAAAATAAGGTCCTTTTTACGGTCAACGATATAAAAATAGCCTTCCTCATCCCTTCTTGCAAGGTCTCCTGTATAAAGCCAGCCGTCACGGATTGTGGCCGCGGTTTCTTCCGGCAGCTTGTAGTACCCCTTCATTACGTTTGGCCCGCGTACGATCAATTCACCAACTTCGCCAACAGAAACTTCCTCTCCCAATTCATTTACGACTTTATTCTCAACGTTCATAATGGATTGCCCGATCGAGCCTGCTTTACGCGGTTTATCAAGCGGATTGAAGCATGTAACCGGAGAAGCTTCTGAAAGACCGTATCCTTCCGATACAATGACATTGAATTTTTTCTCAAAACCATGGAGAAGCGCAACCGGCATGGCAGCACCGCCTGATATGCACAGCCTTAATGATTTCAGATCTTCCGGACTGCCATCTTCATACTGAAGAAGGAAATTGTACATGGTCGGAACTCCGGCAAAAACTGTAGGTTCATATTTTTTTGCTAGCCTGAAAATCTCTTTCGGGCTGAATTTTGGATCTATTAAAATGGTAGCCCCATTCATCAGAGGTGCATTGAGAGCAACCGTTAAACAGAAAACATGGAACATAGGCAGAGTAGTAATAACCCGGTCATTCTCATTCATGTGTAAATAGTCGCTTACATCCTTTGCATTGCTGTAGAGGTTTTTATGTGTAAGCATGGCACCTTTTGGCTTTCCTGTCGTACCGGATGTATACAGGATAACGGCTGTATCATCTTCTTCGAGTTCAGGGCCCTTAAACCCAATATCTCCTAAAGCAATTAATTGTGTAAACGATTTCATTTTTGAAAAAGCAGATAATGCAGAGAGATCCTGTTCTGAAGCTTGTCCCTGGGGTGTATCACAAATAATATAGTTCTCTACCTTTGGAAGCGCCTGATGCATCTTTTCAATTAAAGGCACTAATAGATCAAGCGTGACAACCGCTTTTACATCACCATTATTTACAATGTAGCCGATTTCATCAGGTGTATAAATTGGGTTGATCGGTATAACAGTTGCTCCAAGCCGCAGTGCTCCATGCAGGCCGATAACAAAATGCGGTGAATTACCCAGTAAAAGAGCAATATGATCCCCTTTTTTCACTCCCAGCTTTGAAAGCCCATCCGCAAATTTGGTTACAGCACCATCAAGCTCAGCGTACGTACTGGACTGATCCATAAAATAATAGGCAGTCTTATCGCCCATCTTAATCGCCGTTTCATGCAGCTGCTCTGTTAAATTCATTTACACTCCCCCTATAATGAATGAATAGTCATTCATTTTTATTAAATAAATTTTCTAAATATATTATATTGAAAGAAATTTTCGTATTCAAGTAGGAAAGCGAATCTTTCACAATTTCTTTTTTTCAGAGTGACTGGCTCGCAAGAACTTATATAACAATAAGAAAAGCCGGCATTATGCCAGCTCTCTCTTTAATACACCAGGTTGACGAATTCTTCTTTAGTCACATTACCGAAGTAATGCTTGATTTCCATTCCTTCAAGAGCTTTTTCAATCTCTGACTTTTCATAGCGAATTCCTGTTAGCTTGTTTTCTATTTCACTTACATCGCCAACCCCAAAGAAGTCCCCATATATTTTGCATCCCTCAATTTTTCCTTTTGTGACATTAAGTCTGATATCAATTTGACCAACTGGGAAGCGATGAGAATGCTGAAGATCAAATTTAGGTGATCTTCCATAATTCCAATCCCAGTTCTGATAGCGCTCCCTGGACAGCTGGTGAATTCTTTCCCAGTCCTCATCCGTAAGCTTGTACTCCGGAATTTCACCTAAATCTCCAAAAATATTCTTTAGAAGCAAAGTGCGAAATTCTTCAATCGTGATTTTTTTGTCCAGGAACTCCGAGATATTAGCAACCCGGCTTCGAATTGATTTAATGCCCTTTGATTCAATTTTATCCTTCTTTACCTTTAGCGCTGAAACGACACTTTCAATTTCGGAGTTAAACAAGAGGGTGCCATGGCTAAACATTCTCCCTTTGGTGGAAAACTGGGCATTCCCGGATATTTTTCTGCCTTCTGCCATCAGATCATTCCGGCCGCTTAATTCAGCATTCACACCAAGCTTCTGCAAAGCTTCTGTAACCGGTTCGGTAAACTTTTGGAAGTTGTGAAAGCTATCACCATCATCTTTTGTAATAAAACTGAAGTTGAGATTGCCTAAATCATGATAAACGGCACCTCCTCCAGATAGCCTTCTGACAACATGGATGCCATTGTCCTCAACGTATTCCGTATTAATCTCTTCTACTGTATTCTGGTTTTTTCCGATAATAATGGAAGGTTCATTAATATAAAACAGCAAATAGGTTTCTTCAATATCAAGATTCTTTAGTGCATATTCCTCAATGGCAAGATTAATTCTGGGATCTGTGATTCCCTGGTTGTCGATAAAAAGCATCAGTTTTCCTCCTTAAAATATATGAGACCATTGGTAATCCGCTATAGAAATAGGACCGGCATATTTAGCCGATGCCTCCTCCTTCAGCTTTCGAAGTTCACCATAATGAGGCAAATGTGTCAGCAGCAGATTATTCACCTTTGCAAGGCTTGCCAATGTTCCAGCATCCAGGCTTGTCATATGCCCCGCATTTCCCCCGTTCTGATGCCCATAAAAATTACACTCGCAAACTAATAGATCAGCATTTTCGCTAAATGCCACCAGCTCTTCTTTATAAGAAGTATCTGCCGTGTAAACAAGTGATTTGCCGCCTGCTTCAATTCTCATTGCATAGCATGGCACAGGATGATTGGTTTTCATAAAGCGAATTTGAAATGGTCCTGCTGTGAGAGTGCCTTCAGGATCATAGGCAACTCCTTTAGTAATATCCTTATATGTAAGTTTGGCAAATTCAGGCTGGTCGAAAGAATGTCCATAAATCGGGAGTGCAGCTGTTTTCTTGCCCAGGAAGCCCTGAATGAGCCTTGCATGCTGCAGCACTCCTATATCCGCAATATGATCTGGATGGTAATGCGAGATAATCAGCCCATCTAAGTCTTCTGGCTGGAAAAAATTCTGCATTTTTGAAAGCACGCCGCTCCCGCAGTCTACCAGCAAATGAAATCCTTCATGCTCCAGCAAATACCCGGAACTGGCCCCATCTGCTTTAGGATAACCGCCCCAGCTGCCGATTACAGTTAACTTCATCACAAATTCCCTCCTACTATAACTGGATAACCTGGCTTTCCTATGTCCAATATACTCGATTATGCCTATTTTTTCACTTTTTTAAAATTGTATTGAAACAGATGTTGACACAAAAACACTGTTATAATACAATGAACTTAAATAATCAAACTATTTAGAACAAAAACACAAATTAGGAGGCTTCAACATGATTCAAAACATTATGGAGTTTTTCAGAAACCTGCCGGCAAAACAATGTTCAGAATGCGGGAAGTCGATCGAAGAACAGCATGAATGCTACGGAAACAAGTGTGAAAAGTGCATGGGAATGACAGATTTATAGAATAATATATTTAAAGCCAGCCCCATACAGGGCTGGCTTTGCTTTTACTTATAATCAATCAGTCTGCTCTGCAGCAGCTGCAAATCTTTTCTTGTGCATGGCAGTAAAGTAAACAAAAGATCCTGCAATGAACAAGGCTCCAAAGCTCAGGAGAATTACCGCATTCTCCCACATAAAATCAAAATTGCCGCTTGAAATGACTGCCTTAAAACCGGAAACAGAATAGGTCATAGGCAAATATGAACTGATTGGCTGAAGTGCATTAGGAATCAGCTCAAGTGGAAAAGTCCCGGCACTTGTTGTCAGCTGGAGTATTAAAATAATGATCGCAACAAACCGGCCTGGATCACCCATGACAGTGACAAAGAATTGAATAAGCGCTATGAAAGTCAGGCTGGTTAGGATTGTAAAAAGAAGAAACAATGGGACACTCTGCACTTCCAGGCCAAGTCCCAGCAATAGAATCATCGCTGCAATAAGACCCTGAATAATGCCTATTCCTGCAAGAATTCCAAACTTGCTTGCAAACCAGCTGAATCCTGAGCGCGGAACGCCAGCCGGTTCCCTGAGCGGGAATACAATGGAAAGCAGCAGAGCTCCAACAAAAAGACCAAGAGACAGAAAATAAGGTGCAAATCCCGTACCATAATTTGGTACTTCTGTAATCTTCTCATTATCTATTTCCACCGGATTTGCCATCATGTTATATGTTTTATCGCTGGCATTTACTGAAGAAGCATTATCAGCGCCATCGGCTAATTTATTTGCTAACTCAGACGATCCTTCATAAATTCGTGAATTACCCTCAGCAACTTTGCCTGCACCAGCTTCAAGCTGCTTCGAGCCGTCTGCAAATGCAGCTGAACCTTGTGTCAGTTTGCCAAGACCTCCTGACAAATCTGCTGCACCGCCTGCCAGCCTGTCTGCTCCGGCCTGTGCTTCACCAAACTTCTGAGCAAATGTTTCCATTCCTGCATCGAAATCTTTATGGCCCTGTACCAGCTTAAGGGAGCCATTTTCCAGCTCGGCTGTTCCCTGGGCAAGCTGATTTATTCCCTGCTGGAGCTGCTGCTGTCCTGCCTTTAACTGCCCCATTCTTTGGGACAATTCAGCTCCTCCACCAGATAGTTTGCCGGCTGATTCGGCAAGCTGGGCTGATCCGGTCTTCAGCTGTGCAAGTGCAGTCTGAAGCTCAGCCTTTTCAGGAGAACCTTCTGGAAGCTGCGATAAGATGCCCTGCAGCCTTTGTTCTAAAAGAGCAGTGCCTCCGCTGAGCTTTTGCGCTTCCGTCTGCCATTGCTCCAGAGATGAAGATAATGTGTTTGCTCCATTTTCAAGCTGTTCGGTTCCATCGATCATAACTGGAAGTTTTTCTTTTACCGTTAAGATTCCTTCTTTTGTTTGTGTAACACCTGCAGAAAGATCTTCACTACCTGACTTTAGCTGATCAGAAGCATTTCTCAATTCCGATTGGCCTCCTGCAAGTTTGCCTAAACCTTCTGAAAGAGATTTAGCTCCTTCTGCCATTTCCTTAGAACCCTTGCTTGCTGTGCTTACACCGTTATTGAACTCAATGGATTTATTGGCCAAAAGCTCAAGCTTCTCATGCAAGGTTCTGGATCCGTCCTTTAGATCAGCTGCTCCTTCACTGATTTGAAGGGCACCATCACTTGCCTGTCCAATGCCATCTGCAAGTTCCCCTACCTTATCAAACATGGTTTCTGCATATGTTTCAGTTACTTTTTCTGACAGTGACGCTTTAATTTTTTCAACAGCTGTCCCGCCGATTTGAGCAGATAAGAAATTGTAGCTCTCATTGGGAACGTAAATCAGATTCATTTTCTGCGGTTTGTCTTCCAGCAGAGTGGTAGCATTCTTGGAAAAATCCTTGGGAATTTCAACCAGCATATAGTATTGCTGATCATTTAGATCCTTGTATGCCTCTTCTTTATCAACAAATTGAAAGTTAAAGTCCTTGCTTTCCTTTAAATTATCAACAAGATCATTGCCCAGGTGCAATTCATTTCCTTCCAATACAGCACCGGCATCTTCATTAACGATGGCAACCGGGAGATCATCTAAATGATCGTATGGATCCCAGAATGCCCACAGGAACATTCCACTGTATAAAACCGGAATAAACATAACTGCTATAATCGGAATCAGCAGCTTCTTGTTTTTTATAATGGCTGAAAACTCCTTAAGGAAAAGTTTGTTTTTCACCTTAAATCCCTCCAAATTACTTTTTGACTATTTTTCTCATCTGGTCATTTTTCTGAAAAAATAGAGGACTATCTAGTTCGATAATCCTTTCATAATATATTGCTCAAAAAGAAGAGCTATTTTTTCTTTTTCCAATGGTTCATGACGCTGCTCCCAATCAAAAATAAGAGCAATATAAAGCTTAAGCATGACAAAGGAAGTCAGTTCCGGATCGCATTCCCGGATTTCTCCTCTTTCAATGGCAAGTGTAACTTTGTCTTTTACATATTTAATTATCGCATCCTCCACTTTCCCAATTACATCTGTAACAGCAGGAGTTCCCATTTCCTTTGCTTCCTGGAAAAGCTTGATTGTAAGCTGATGCTTCATGCGGAATTCAAGTATTTTATACAATCCCCGATGAACATTTTTGTGAAAGGGCAAAGAAGGATCAAGCGCTTCATCGGCTGCATTTTTCATTTCCGTGATGAGCGTATGGATAATTTCATCAAACAGCTCTTCTTTATTTTTAAAGAAATTATAGATAGTGCCTTTTCCAACATTCGCAAGCTTTGCAACCTGGTCCATAGTGGTTGCTTTATAGCCAAAAAGAGAAAATGATTTTGTGGCTGCTTCAAGAATCTGCTGTTTCCGATCTGCTGACATAAACTCACCTCTTTGAAAATGACTAAATGAACGATTTGGTCATTAGTACAAGGAGTAATTTATCATACTCTATTTGAAAAAGCAACCTGAAATGATGCCAATTTAAAAAGCTGTCACACACGGACAGCTTTTGGCTTGTTGCTTTGCAGGTATTCTACTGTATTTCGAACTGCCTCTTCTGCCTGATCTATGCAGTCAGGAACACCAAGACCTTCAAACGAGCTTCCTGCCAGAAAAATGCCCGGCAGCTCATCCTGCGCCTGTTTCTTTGCCAGTCCGACGCGTTCTTTATGTCCAACGGTATACTGAGGCATGGAATCTTTCCATCTGGTTACATAACTAAATTCAGGATTCATATTAATATTCATCGTTTTATTTAAATCATCGAGCACAACTTTAACAATTTGATCATCTGACAGATCCACAACTGCTTCATCCCCGGCTTTGCCAACGTAACAGCGCAGAAGCACTTTTCCTTTTGGGGTAGAATGAGGCCATTTTTTATGTGTCCAGGTACAGGCAGTAATGGTGTAATCACTATGACGTGAAACAACAAAACCCGTTCCGTCTATATCCCTTTCAATCGCATCCTCTGGAAAAGCCAGAGCTACAGTTGCCACTGAAGTGGACGGCATTTCTTTAAACTGCTCAAAAAGTCCCCAGCCGGAGAAGATGCTGCACAATGCATGGTGGGGAACAGCCATAACTATGCAATCTGCATTAAGGCTTTCTCCCCCATTTATTTCAACGGTATAGCTTTCGCCATTCTTAACAACCGATTCAATGCGATGGCCTTTCAGCACAGTCCCGGGTTCAAGCTTGCTTTCGAGGGCATCGACAAGTGATTGAAGCCCTGATTTGAAAGTAAGAAACATTCCTTCTTTGCTTTTGCTGGTTCCGGCTTGTTTCGGCTGAGAGCCTGCAGCCTTCTTCATTCCCATTATTAAGCTTCTATACTTCTGCTCAACCTGATAAAACTGCGGGAAGGTGGCCATAAGGCTCAATTGATCAATATCGCCTGCATATATGCCAGAGAGAAGCGGTTCAATCAAATTATCGACAACTTCGTCACCAAGCCTTCTTCTGAAAAAGGCACCCAGAGACTGATCTGTGGAAGGATTGGAGCGAGGCAGCACAAAATCTGCCGCAGCTCTTGCCTTTCCTGCAGGAGAGAATAAGCCGGTTGTTATAAAGGGAGCAACTTGTGTCGGGATGCCCATGATGGATCCGCCAGGCATTGGATATAGCCGCTGCCTTACAAGGACATAGGACTTGCCAGAAGTATTTCTCACAAGTTCCTTTTCAAGGCCCGCTTCCCTGGCAAGGCGCGCTGCACTTTGCTTACGGGCCAAAAAGGAGTCGGGCCCTCGTTCGATCACAAAACCGTCTCGTATTATTGTTTGAATCTTGCCGCCAAGGCGATGTGAAGCCTCTATGAGCTTAACGTCCAGAGCCAAGCCCTTTTCTTTAGCTTCCTTCTGCAGATAGTAAGCTGCAGCAAGACCCGTAATTCCTCCTCCGGCAACAATAACTTTCTGTCTCTCTCCCTGCACGGTAAATCGCCTTCTTTTCTAATTTTTTGCATTATCGCAGTCTAACAGGCAGTAAGCCCCCACTGAGTGAATTTTCGCTTTATCTATTCAGCAATTTAAAAATGGCATCTGACATTGCATCAATGAACTCAGGCTGAGAATTCGGCATTTCAGGGCGGTAATAGCTTGCTCCCAGCTCATCAGTGACAACTTTGCATTCATAATCATTATCGTACAGCACTTCAAGATGATCAGACACAAAACCTACAGGTGTGTAAACGAATGCTTTGTAGCCTTTATTTTCATAAAGATCTCTTGTCAAATCCTGGACATCAGGCCCAAGCCATGGCTCAGGTGTGTTTCCTGCACTTTGCCAGCCCACAGCATAGTTTTTGACACCAGCCTGTTCGGCTATGAGGTCAGCTGTTTCCTGCAGCTGGTGCGGGTATGGATCCCCGGATTGCAGGATTTTCTCCGGCAAACTATGTGCAGAAACAATTAATACTGCAGAATCTTTTTTGTCAGCAGGCATTTTATCGAAGGTTTCTTTTACCCGATCAGCCCAATATTTAATAAACTTAGGCTCTTTATACCAGCTTTCAACTGACCTTATTTCAAGGCCGCCAAGCTTTTCAGCCTCTTCCTTGGCTCTGCCGTTATATGATTTCACGCTGAAGGTTGAGAAATGCGGCGCAAGAACAATGCTGACAGCTTCCTCAATCCCATCCTCATGCATTTGTTTAACTGCATCTTCTATGAAAGGTTCGATATGCTTCAACCCAATATACATTTTGAATTCATACTCGTCCTGAATATCATTTAAATGCTGCTCAAGTTTTTCAGCCTGATCTTTAGTAATTTCTGCAAGCGGCGATATTCCGCCGATCGCTTCATACCTGCTTCTTAAATCTTCAAGCATTTCCTCAGAAGGCTTTCTTCCTCTGCGGATATGTGTATAGTAACGCTCAATGTCTTCTTCCTTATAGGGAGTTCCATAAGCCATTACAAGTAAACCCATTCTTTTTTTACCCATGTCATCCACCTCAAATTCTGTCTCCAGTTTTTATTGTGCCAAAAAAATAATCGATTACCAAAACTAATGCTCATAGCAATATGCAAGTGCAGCCTGCTATCGCTTTAAGCCAGCCGGAGGCTACTTGCTTAATTTTGAGGCAGAGTATTCGTGAATAAAAGCAGTTAATTTCTTTAATGTGTCAGGATTAACCTCCGGGAATACACCGTGTCCAAGGTTGAAAATATAACCCGGCTGAGCCATTCCCTGATCAAGAATAGCTTTTGCTTTTTCCTCGATAACCTCCCAAGGTGCAAGGAGAATCGCAGGGTCTAAATTACCCTGAACTGTTTTGGTGATGCCTTTTGCCCTTGCTTCCTGAATCGGAAGTCTCCAATCAAGCCCCACTACATCAAGCGGCAGATCATGCCACTCCAGTGCAAGATGGCTTGCGCCTACACCGAACATGATCAGCGGAACATTCTCTTCTTTCAAGGCAGAGAAAATTCGATTCATTACCGGCTTAATAAAATAGCGGTAATCTTCCACATTCAAGGCACCAACCCATGAATCGAAAATCTGGATGGCTTTTGCACCTGCTTTGACTTGGGACTTCACGTAGGTAATAGTCATTTCTCCAAGCTTATCCATTAACGCAAACCATGCTTCAGGCTCTGCATACATGAATGCTTTTGTTTTGTTGTAATTCTTTGATGGACCGCCTTCAATCATATAACTTGCAAGAGTAAACGGAGCACCTGCAAAACCGATAAGAGGAACAGTCAGCTGCTCTTGAGTAAGAAGCTTAATGGTATCCAGGACATATGGAACATCCTCTTCCGGATTGATTTCACCAAGCTTCTCTACATCTGCTTTGGAACGGATTGGATTTGATATAACAGGGCCGATTCCTGATTTAATTTCCACATCCACCCCAATGGCTGGAAGCGGTGACATAATGTCTTTATAAAGAATCGCAGCATCATTGTTATACTGCTCTACGGGCAGCCTTGTTACATAAGCACAAAGTTCAGGCTGGTGTGTAATTTCGAATAGGGAGTATTTTTCTTTAATTGCTCTATACTCCGGCTGTGAGCGGCCAGCCTGGCGCATATACCAAACAGGAACATGCTCTGTCTGTTCTCCTCTTGCTGCCTTCAGAAATGTATCATTAAATGAGTTCGTCATTAAATTTTATCCACCTTTCAAGACTTGTCTGCGTATTATTGTAATATATATGTAACCAAATTAGAAATCTCGAAGATCTATCCTTTATGACTATATCCTTTTTTCTTTGTTTTTTATAGATATGAACGTCAAATGTCAAAAAATTGACGTTTTTAACTGTTTAAATAAGGGAAAATTGAAGATTGTAAGGATATAAGCACAATATAAATATATTTTAAATAATGTAGTGTTTATACTCCAGAGAGAACACTATAAAACTTATCCAAGTGGAGTGAAAAAAAAAATGAAGCTTTATATGGCCAGAGGAACTTACGATTTTTTGAAAAAAATTGAGGAAAAGCACCCCGATGAAAACATGGTTACAATGCAGAATACTGATACTGCCTTATTAATTCATGAAACATCAGGCGCCTCTATCTTTAAAGAGCCCCGTTCCTATGAAGTCATCGATTCTTCCGGAACCTTCTCGGGCGCAGGATTTGCCGTTCTGAATAATGTACCAGTTACAGATGAAGGCAGGCCGCTATTTGAGCACCGGCTGAAAAACAGGGCAGGGCTTATCGAAAATGAACCGGGATTTATGGCTATCCGTGTCCTGCGGCCTCTTGAATCAAACACATATGTCACCCTAACGCTATGGCAGGATGAAAAGTCATTTAAAAACTGGCAGAATTCCAAAGCATATGAAAAAGCACATGAAAAACGCGGTACGGAGAGCGGCATTGATAAGACACCGAATATTTTTTCCAGCTCTCCATACGTGACCCAATATTATATCCCTAAAGAAGAGTAACAAGAAGCATGCTGGACCTGGAAGTGCAATTGTATCTTTCTTATCTTGTAAAAAAAGGATGAGCCATTATGACTCATCCTTTTTTTGCCTGTTTTTTTATAATTCCGTTTCGGTTGGCATAAACGGCTGCCTGTGTACGGTCTGTAACGCCAAGTTTACTGAGGATATTGCTTACGTGTGTTTTGACGGTTTTGATGCCAATGAACAATTCCTCGCTGATTTCCTGGTTTGTCATCCCTTCCCCAATGCAGAGCAGGACATCAAACTCCCTTTCAGTTAAATCATCATGAGGCTTTTTTTCTTTTTCTCTGAAACGGCTTACCATTTTCCCTGCAACCTTTGACTCAATGACAGGTTCACCCTGCACAGCTTTCTTAATGGCAGTTACAACTTCGGCAGCATTTGCCGTTTTCAGCATATAGCTGAAGGCACCCGCTTCAATCGCCGGAAAAACCTGTTCATCATCGTAAAAGCTGGTTATGATGATAACCTTGCATTCAGGATAGCATTTTAGAATCTCCCTAGTCGCTTCTATTCCGTTCCCATTTTCCATCAGGAGGTCCATCAAAACAATTTCCGGCCGCTCTTTCAGCACAAGCTTTACAGCTTCATTCCCACTGCCTGCTTCCCCAATGACCTCTATGCCAGACTCAGTTGCCAAATAAGAAATAATGCCCCTTCTTACCATTTCATGATCATCCACAACTGCTACCCTGATCATTTCAGCCTCTCCCCTTTTGCCGGAATTTTAATATCTATATAAGTTCCTTCGTTTTCTTTGGATCGTATTTTGAATATTCCGCCAACCTCCTCGCAGCGTTCCCTCATAGTTTTCAGCCCGTAAGAAGTGATTCTCTCTTTATGAGGATTAAACCCTTTTCCATTATCAGCAATAAAAAGAAAGATGTAATCATCCTCTTCCGTTAGGGTTACTTTGATCTTTCCTGCATCCGCATGACGGAGCACATTAGATAAAGCCTCCTGGACAATCCGGAATAAATGCTCTTCCGCTGCTTTGGAAAGGTTTACAATCTCATCAATACTTGCATGGAATTCGATGTTTGTCTTTGCCTTTAACTCCTGAATCAGCTTAATAATACCATCACAGAGACTGTCATTACTCAGCTGAACGGGCCTAAGATGGAGGAGAAGCGCCCTCATTTCCCCCTGGGCTTTCGCAGCGATTTCAGAGATTTCATTTAACTGTTCTCTCGCTTTATCACTATCCAAATCAAAAACTCTCAGGGCTGCTGAAGACATCATACTTAATGCGAAAAGCTGCTGGCTCACTACATCATGGAGATCCCTGGCCAGGCGCTGTCTTTCTTCCATTACAGCTGCTGAATGGGCTGTTTGTGCCAATGCAGACTTTTCATCGGCAAGCCGCTGCATAGAATAAACCTGCTCCTGAATATTTTCGGCCAGCTGATTCAGTTCATCTGATATTAATCCTATTTCATCTTTTTCATACGATTCCATCCGATCAGCATACTTGCCGCTTCTTAAGGTCGAAACAAATAACAGGATATCACCGAGCCGCCCTTTTATTAAGTAGCTGCCCTTGAGCCCAAAATAGGCACCCGTAAGGAGTAATACCGTTAAAACATACAAAAACAGCCAAAAGGTGCTCTTTATAGTCAATGGCGATTCAGAATTGTAAAATAGATAGACCTGCAATCCGACAAAAAAGATTAATGAACTTATAATGGCCATCATAATAAAGCTCTGCACAAACCAATACCTGATTCCGCTTTTTTTCATCTTATACCCCTATACTTTATCGATCCTAATGGATCCAATTTTTACTTGTACAGCGATTTTCAGCTTTCTTGAGGCCTCATCATAACCGGGCGACTTGTAGTGAAGACTGCGGTTGATGTCACCTGTCTTTTGATCAAAAATGCGGATGTCTCCTATATTAATATTTGACTGGATCATCACCGGAATGTTTTCGGGGATGATCATTTTCACATCGCCAATCCACCCTCTCACAATGACAGGCGTCTCTTTCTCCGGGATGAAAGCTTTGCTGAAATCGATAAAATAATCACCGATCATTGTATATAAATCCATCGGCTCGAGAGACCAATTCGGCTGTTTAAAATCCACATCGCCAATTGAAAAGCCTCTTATATTTTTAAGCGGCTGAGGACTTTCATATTTTGAGATATTAATAACTTTTTTCTCCGCTGCACCTTTGTCTTTCCCATAGATATCTGCCGGGAAATCCTGTTCAAAATGTATCTTTAAACGATCTTTTTTCAAAAGAATATTAATGCCGATAAAAATAAGAAACAGGGGCCAGAGTTTCCAGATTTCCATAAACCTGAATGCAATGACTCCGAGACGATCAAGGATTAATAGTAATGAAAATACAATTAGAAATAACCCGGGAAACATCCCGCTCCGGCTATTCTTCAGTATGTATGAAAGCAGATAATAACACCCGGCAGCCATTAGGATAAAGGGGTAAATTACGACAAATACCTCTTTTATTTCCAAGGAAATGACACCTATGTTCATAAGAAGAAGCAAAACCCCAATAGCTGATAAACTTATCGCGAAGATTATTTGATTAACGGACCTGTATCTCATAGGCTTTCCCTTCCCTCTTTTCTTCTATTCTTGTATTCGCTAATGCAAAAACATTTTCCTTCTGCATTCATTTTATCAGTCAGCAATTCTATTGAAACATCCCCCGGTGTGTTTCAGCCTCCTCCTCTGGACGGATTTAATTCATATCACCATTTATTTCATTCCATCATATTCTGTACTACATTCCGAATCGGGTGATTCGCCTAAACCGGCGCTTCTCTTATGGAATTTTGAAAGGGGGAAAATCAAGTGGGAGTTGAGCTGACAGCCATTCATTGGATATATGTTCTTTTTATTGTCTTCATCATCGGCTTCATGGTTATGAAGAGAGATACAACGCTGGTCTGTATTGCGGGCATCTTTTTAATTGCCATTACAGCTACCGGCTCCTTAAGCGGTTCAGTCAGCAGTATTTTCACCAGTTTTATATTTGCGATAACAGAACTTCTTTCCACTATACTGGTCATTTCCATTATAGTGGCCATGAGCCGGACACTGACCACAACCGGAATTAATGATGTCATGATCTCTCCTTTTACCAGGTTAATCAGAACACCGGCACTTGCCTATTGGACGATCGGAATTTTGATGATGGTCATCTCCTGGTTTTTTTGGCCATCTCCTGCTGTTGCCTTAATGGGGGCCGTACTTCTTCCCGTAGCCATCCGGGTAGGATTACCTGCTCTGGGTGTGGCAATGGCCATGAACCTGTTCGGTCATGGCATCGCACTATCCGGAGATTTTATAATCCAGGCTGCCCCGAAGTTAACTGCCGACGCGGCAGGTCTTCCTGTAGGCGAGGTCATATCAGCCAGTGTTCCGCTTGTTATTATTATGGGTGCAGTCACGACTATAACTGCTTTTTATCTTATCAAGAGAGATATGAAAAGCGGCAAGCTGACTGCAGATACTGGGCTTACTGGGGATACACCAGCTGAACTGCAGGCTGATTCCAGTCAAAAACATCTGCTTTCACTTAAACAAAAACGTTTTTTTGCGTTATTAATTCCAATCTTATTTGCTGCTGATGTAGCAGCCATGTTTGCGTTAGATCTTCAGGGCGGTGACGCAACCGCCTTGGTAGGCGGGACATCAATATTTATCCTCCTGATGATTACGCTCGCTGCCCATCGTAATAAAGGTCTTGAAAAAACAACAGCCTATTTAGTTGAAGGCTTCCAGTTTGGATTTAGAGTATTTGGCCCTGTCATTCCAATTGCAGCTTTCTTTTATCTGGGGGACGCTGGATTTTCTCAGATGATAGGAGACTTTTTGCCAAAGGGCTCTCATGGAATTGTTAATGATCTTGGAGTGGGGCTGGCATCTGTTGTCCCTTTAAGCAAAGAGGTAGGCGCCATTACACTGACTGTCGTTGGAGCCATAACAGGGCTTGATGGATCCGGCTTTTCCGGCATCTCACTTGCCGGCTCCATTGCAAATCTATTTGCGACAGCTATCGGCACAGGTGCTGCAACCTTAACGGCTCTCGGGCAGGTAGCTGCCATCTGGGTGGGCGGTGGCACTTTGGTTCCCTGGGCCCTTATACCTGCAGCCGCAATCTGCAATGTAGATGCTTTTGAACTGGCCCGACGGAACCTGCTTCCTGTCACAATTGGCTTAATCGTGACAACTATTGCAGCCATGTTCCTCATTTAAAACAACAAAGAGACTATCGGCGATAGTCTCTTTGGCTGTTAAGCTGATTCTCTCTCATATGATTTCCTTCTGAACATTGACTTTAAGGCCGCATAAAGGGAAATTGATATGAATACCCAAATATAGCCTGCTGCAAATCCTGCTGTGATATCCGACGGATAATGTACCCCCATCACTATCCGGCTGATCCCCATTAGAAAAATCCAAATGCCTGCAATAATTGCCGTGATCCATTTCGCTGACGCTTTCTTCAGCTCGGTAATGATAAAATAGCCTATCCACGTATATAGAATCATCCCAATCATCGCGTGTCCGCTCGGAAAGCTGAGACTCGCCACATCAACAAGATGCTCCTGATCAGGGCGCGGCCTTCCAACAGCCTCTTTAAGCCACTTATTTACTTCATTTCCCGCTGCAACAGCAAAAACAACAGCTGCCATCGCCTCATAATTCCTATACTTGAGCCAAAGCAACAATAAGAAAGCCAATGTAATAATCCCTACACCGATTTTACTCCCCATATTGTCCATGGCTTCAAAAAAAGGATGGGTGCTTTCTGAAAATAATTCTGTAAAGAACTTTGACAAGTAACGGTCAAAATCAAGAGGTTGTCCGTTAGTAACGGCAACAAGAAAATATAGAAAAATGGATGCGGATACAGCCAGAAAAAAATAGGTCCATTTAGATTTAAGCATTTCCAATCTTACTAATACCTCCCATATTGGTCTTCATTTATAGTATCATTTCTTCTTCAATTTTATTATGTTATGTTTGCAGAAAAAACATTTTTCTCTTTATCCTATTAAAGAATGTTATAATAATGGAAAAATTACGTCGATAGGAGAGGGAATCATGTCTGAAACACTATTTAAAAAATTGGAAAGCTATTATGATGAAATGGTCTCCATCCGGCGCTATCTTCATCAGAACCCTGAAGTATCTTTTAAGGAAGAGAAAACGGCTCACTATATCAAAACCTTTTATGAAAATCTGGGGATCGAAGTCCGGAGCCATGTAGGGGGAAATGGAGTGGTTGCCAGGATTCATGGCAGCAAACCAGGAAAGACCATCGCTTTAAGAGCCGATTTTGATGCACTTCCTATCCAGGATGAAAAGGATGTCCCATATAAATCATTGGTTCCTGGGGTAATGCATGCTTGCGGACATGATGGACATACGGCAACTTTACTTGTACTGGCGAAGGCACTAAATGAACTTCGCGATGAATTAGAAGGTACATATGTAATGATTCACCAGCACGCCGAGGAATATGCTCCGGGCGGAGCTATTTCGATGATCAAAGATGGCTGCCTTGAGGGTGTCGATGCCATTTTTGGAACACACCTGTGGGCATCAGAACCAACAGGGAAGATCCAATATCGGGTTGGCCCATTTATGGCGGCAGCAGACAGGTTTGAAGTTACCATCCAAGGAAAAGGCGGGCACGGAGCACAGCCTCACAAAACGAAAGATGCGATTGTAACTGCCTCCCAGCTGGTTGTCAATCTTCAGCAAATCGTCAGCAGAAAAGTAAATCCAATTGACTCTGCTGTTGTAACAGTTGGTTCTTTCGTAGCTGATAACGCATTTAATGTAATTGCAGATAGAGCAAAATTGATTGGTACTGTCCGCACATTTAACGAGGACGTCCGCACTAATATCGAAGAGGAAATCGAGCGCATTGTCAAAGGAACATGCTACACAGCAGACAGTGGCTATGAGTATCGGTTCCACAGAGGCTACCCTGCAGTTGTAAATCATAAAAGGGAGACTGAATACCTGGCTGAACTGGCAGGGAAAATTGATGAAGTCAAATGGGCAGAAGAGACAGACCCTGAAATGGGCGGTGAAGATTTCGCATACTATCTTCAGCATGTGAAAGGGACCTTCTTCTTTACCGGGGCAAGACCTGAAAATACATCAGAAAATTACCCGCACCATCACCCCAAATTTGATATTGATGAAAAAGCCATGCTAATTGCAGCAAAAACACTGGGAGCAGCAGCTTTAAACTATCATAGCTATCAGGAAAGCAAGGACTCTGTTGAAGTAGGACAATAAGAAGAAATTCGAGTGTAAGTAAAAAACAGCCCCAAGCCTAATCAGGCCTTGGGGCTGTTTTCAATACCCGCAGACGGTAAGCATTTTTAGCGGTTTCACCTAAGTGATCAAGCAAATTATAGTTCGCATACGCCCCGACAGCAGCACCTATACCCGGCACCAGCTGGAGCATTTTAACAAAGTCAATATAATCCCGGTATTCCTGCTGAAATACCTTCCAGTCCATATCAGCCAATGTTTCCTTCCGGTCATCCCATTCTTCAATCAGCTTCAGTGTTTCTTTCCTTTTATCATCACTGGAAAATGCGAGCTGAAAAACGTGGAGGAGAAACAGGCGTTCTTCATAATCATTTGTATCAAATCCATATATGGAGGCAGATTCAAAAAGAAATTTCATCTTAATGCTCAGCAGTAAGGGAAAATCAGCTATGCCAAGGAGTATTCCCCCTGCCCCGGTTCCGGCACCCTCGACAGCAGCTGTTTTGCGGTATGTCGAAATCTTCTCTTCCAGCATGTGATCCATCATTTCCAGGCTGCAGCCGGCAGATTTTTTTCTGGTGAGTGCATTCGAACCAACCAAAGTGGCCTTTACCATATTCTTTATGCTGTCTGTGATAATTTGATGAGCTTTTTCAGGTATTATACTATTTACCTTTGTCTGAGCTTTTTTGGATAGACGATTCAGCAGACCGGAGCGCTTGTTGATCCGTCTCTTCCACTCTTCAATTTCATAATATGCCTTTAATTCATACTCCTTCATTTTCCTACCTGCCTTTTTTTCAGGATGACTCTATATACGCACAAAAGACAGAAATGGTTTCATTTTAAGCCCGGCTGCCTGCCAGCCGTTTCTGAATATAGATATGAGTATATATATATGCAAATAAAACTCCCACGGCTAAAGCCAAAAGCGAAGCCAGCCAGCCGCCATTTGCCAGTACAGCCATCGATAATAAGAGTGCCTGAACATACAGTATTCCTGTCAGCAGCTGTTTAAAGGACTTCTCCTTTATACCCCCTTTAACCGGATATAAATTCACCCACAGCTTATCCTGATGGTGATTCCATAAGGGCAGCAGCTGAAATCCGGTTAGGTACATGAATAGCGGCACAAGCAGGATTTGTCCCATTCCATACGAAATCAAATAAATTGCTCCAGCCCCAATAAGAGTTAAACGAATGAATAAACCGAAGTAATCACCCGAACGGAGAAATGTACGGACATATAGATTTTTAAAAGTTGCATCCTGTTTGAATGGAATACCTGAAAGCAGCCAATCAAGCCACTTCCTTCTCTTCACTCGGTCTTTCAGCTTTGGAACATCTGTAAACATATTGGCCAGCCTGTAGAAGGAGGTCATTCTTCTCTCTTCCTGATCAATCAAATATTCCCATTTCAGCCCTTTATCCCTGGATTTCATGGTAAAGAACAAATACAGCAGGATCAGCAGCACACCTGCTGCCAGCATGAAAATAGGGGAAGCGCCGCTAAAAAGAAAATATAGAAACACAGCGTTAACAGCATAACGGACACATGCATCCAATAGGTGTACGCTTGTTTCGATATAATATTGTATCTTCCAGCGTATCAGCAAATTGATCATTTTTAGCGTCAGCAGGATCAGCAGAAAGGGTAAAAACACTTTAAAATTGCCATCATTCACCGCTGCATACATCGGCATTAAAACTCCCAGACCCATTACAAGAAGATATGCATGCACAAAAAAACTGACTGCCATCGAACGTCTGAAATAACCTGAAAGCCTGTCTTCAAGCGGAAGCAGGAAAATTTTGTCTGCTTCAGAAAAGAATGTATAAATGGGGCTGTATGTAACCAGGAGAGCTAAGATGATTCCGATAATCACTGCAGCAGGAAAATCACCGGGCAGGGTTTTTATCCACTCCTGATAATAAAAAGCTGCAGTTCCCAGAAGAAACACCATGACAATGACAATATGGCCATTAAAAATATAACGGAGATAGCGGGAAAGCTCTTTGACCGTCCTCCCGAATCTCTCCTTCCATAATTGTTTTTCATTAAACATAATCTTCTTCCTTTGTTAGCTGGATATATAAATCATCGAGGGTTGCTCCCGGCATTGCAAATTGCTGCTGCAGCTCCGCTAATGTCCCCTTCGCTCTTACTTTTCCTTCATGTAAAATCACAAAACGATCACAATATCTTTCAGCGGTAGCAAGAATATGGGTGGACATAAGGATGCCGGCACCGCTCTCTTTCATTTTCTTCATCAAATCAAGAAGTGACTGAATGCCAAGCGGGTCCAGGCCTACAAATGGTTCATCAACAATGTATAATGACGGCTGCACCAAAAAAGCGCACATGATCATTACTTTCTGCTTCATCCCTTTAGAAAAATGAGCCGGAAACCATTTCAGTCTTTTTTCCATTCTGAATTCCTTCAGCAATGTTTCCACTCTTTGTTTATACTCTGTTTCAGGCAGACCGTATGCCATGGCTGTAATACGCAAATGCTCTTCTAATGTCAGTTCATCATACAAAATCGGGGTTTCCGGAACAAAAGTGAATTGCTTGCGATATCCTTCCTTATCCTTAAGGAATTGCATGCCATTGATCGATATTTCGCCCTCCTTCGGTTCCATTAAGCCAATTACATGTTTGATGGTCGTACTTTTTCCGGCTCCATTAAGGCCAATCAGGCCGACGATTTCATTTTCACCCACTTCAAAGGAGACATCCTTTAAGACCGGGTTTCTCGTATAGCCGCCGGTAACGTTTTTAATTTCAAGCAGCGCCATTCTCAACGTCCTTCCTACTATGTATAAGTCCATTGTAAAAAAAGCCAAAGTAAATTGTCCAGTTTGGGCAAAATTCCTGTATATAAATTACGGGGCGGGACATTCTAATCTATGAAGGGGAAACAAATCATTTGAACATCATTCAGATGATCAAAACTTGAAATGAGGTGTCTGTCGCAGACAGTTTCCTTTCAGTATAAGCTTCAAACGTTCCTAATAAGGGGATGGTTGCATTGCACATGAAACCTGATGATCTTAAACACTTGATCGCTTTACCCGAAAGTGGTCACTAAGTCATTTTTCAAATGAGGTGTTTGTTAAAGACTATCATCCATGCTTTATACGCCTGTAAAAGCTTATAAAGAAAATAAGGGGATGGTCCGATTGAACAAAGATCGATTTTCTCTAGATATGAACACAATTCATTCATAAATGAGGTGTTTGTTAAAGAGAATTTACCTGAAATAGAAACGTACCAATAGAAGCTTCCCCTTCACGAAGGCAGGATTCCAAGCGGATCCTGCCTTTTATTTTATGAATTATACTATCCATCCCCTTCTGCTTTTTTGTTTCTTGGAGGATATGGTAGAATTGTGAAAAAGATATTTGGTTAGGAGCTGACATAATGAACGATTGTATTTTCTGTAAAATAATCAATGGCGAGATTCCTTCAGCCAAAGTATTTGAAAATGACCATGTTATGGCATTTCTGGATATAAGCCAGGTCACAAAAGGGCATACACTTGTCATTCCGAAAGTACATAAAGAAAACTTGTATGAAATGGATGCTGAAACAGCCCGGAACTATTTCGAATCTATTCCGGAGATTGCCAGAGCCATCAAGGCCGAATTCGATCCAATTGGCCTGAATTTAATTAATAACAACGGTGAACACGCCGGGCAGACCGTTTTCCATTTCCACTCCCATCTTATTCCCCGTTATGGTAATGGAGATGGCTTAGGGGTTGTGTGGAAATCACATCAATCTGATTACTCAGCTTCAGATCTCAAGGAAATCTCTGATGCTATAAACAAGCATCTGTAACCCTCTGATCCTCCTGTTTCTGCAGGGGGAATTTTTTTTCCTCCAATTTTTCAAAATGTTCATTTTTTTCTCTGTACAAATCAATATAATTTGTTAACATATTAACTATCTTTATTTCTTCACAGCGTTATAGTGAATTGATTTTATATTTGGAGGGAGAAAAATGTACCGTGCTCTAAATTTTAATGCAGGTCCCGCAGCCCTGCCGGAAGAGGTATTAAAAGAAGCGGAAAAGAGTTTGCTGAACTTTGGCAATACAGGAATGGGCATAATGGAGCTGAGCCATAGAAGCAAGGAATATCAGGCAGTACATGATCAGGCAATTACACGCTTAAGAAGACTGCTGGCCATCCCGGATGACTTTGAAGTGCTTTTTATTCAGGGCGGGGCAAGTCTCCAGTTTTCCATGGTGCCGATGAACATGCTGGGAAAAGACCAGACAGCCCATTATGTTCTTAGTGGTTCCTGGTCAGAGAAAGCTTTAAAAGAAGCAGATAAAATTGGCGAAACCGTCATTTCTGCCTCCAGCAAGGATCAAAAATACAGCTTTATCCCCGAATTTAGTCAAGATGATATGCCGGACAATGCTGCCTATCTTCATATTACCAGCAACAATACAATTTACGGCACACAATGGCAAAGCTTTCCTTCAAATAAAAAAACACCTGTAGCAGCAGATATGTCAAGCGATATTTTAAGCCGTCCTTTGAAAGTAGACCAATTTGATTTGATCTATGCCGGTGCCCAGAAAAATCTCGGCCCTTCCGGTGTAACAGTAGTGATAATCCGAAAAGAACTATTAAAAAGATCTTCTGAAACGCTCCCTGTAATGCTGAATTACAATACATTTGCCAATAACAACTCTTTATATAACACACCTCCTACTCTTTCAATCTATTTACTGTCACTTGTGCTTCAGTGGGCAGAGCAGATAGGCGGCCTTGCGCAGATTGAAAAGGCCAATGAGAAGAAGGCAAAAATGCTCTATGATGTTATTGATGAAAGTGAAGGCTTTTACATAGGGCATGCCCATAAAAACAGCAGGTCCCGTATGAATGTTACTTTTAATCTTCACAGCGAAGATCTCTCCAGGGAATTTCAGATACAGGCAAAAGAAGCAGGGTTCATCGGGCTTGGCGGACACCGTTCTATCGGGGGGTGCCGCGCATCCATTTACAACGCTGTGCCAGAGGACCATGTTGAAAAGCTGGCCGCATTTATGAAAGCTTTTAAAAATAATAATTAGTAAATAAAACACCTTTGAATTACAGTAAAATATGTTATAATAAGTTAAAGTTTTTCGCTGCAGGCAAAGAGTGCACTGCAGGAGAGACGACAGAGCCTAGTCAGAGAATAGCAGAGGAGAGATGAGAATTGAATACAAAAAATTTAGTAGCCTTATCCCTATTGGTCGGGATGGGCGCAGTGCTTCATGCCGTTGTTCCAGGGTTCTTTCTCGGAATGAAACCGGACATGATGCTTACCATGATGTTTTTAGGCATAATCCTTTTTCCAGACACCAGAAGCGTTTTGCTTTTAGGTTTAGTTACAGGCCTGATTTCCGGATTTACCACAACCTTTCCTGGAGGATTAATCCCGAATATCATTGATAAGCCGGTTACTGCATTTACCTTTTTCGCCTTGTTCCTGATCGTAAAGAAATTCAGGAAGAATATCGTCAGTGCAGCTGTCTTAACAGCAGCAGGAACCATCGTATCCGGAATTGTGTTTTTAACTTCGGCATACCAGATTGTCGGACTGCCGGGACCTTTCACAGCATTATTTGCAGCAGTTGTACTTCCTGCAGCTGCAGTTAACACCGCTGCAATGGTAATCCTTTTTCCTGTAGCACAATCAATTGCAAACAGAACGAAGCTGACTAAAGTGACGATCAGCCAATAATTATACAGAAAGCCCGCAAATAAGCGGGCTTTTTTATTTGGAAACTATTAGAAACTGCCGACAATCAGGCCCAGCAGGAACAAAAACGCCCCGCCTGCCGCTAAAGCAGCCGCCCTTTTTTTAAAAACATACTTCGGAGGATAGACTCCGGGTTTCTTTATTGAAAGGAAAAAATGAATACCTCCTAAAAACAGCACCACACTTAACGCAAAAATTCCCGCCGCTGCTCCGGACAACCTGCCTCCCCCTTTCTCAAAACATTCTTCTATTGAATTGTATGCCTATTTGCCGGGAGCTATGAGGATATGGTTTACTCTTATATGTTTTGTGATATAGATATAGAAAGAACACTTTTATTTTCAGCTGTAGAAAAATGAAGATTGCAGTAAAATAGACTTATAAATAAGATTCTGAGGTGATGGTTATGAAAGCCAAATCGTTATTGCTTGGACTATTAGCTGGCGGTGCTGCAGCCGGCATATCCACCTTATTAACTGCACCTGCTTCAGGAAGGGATACCCGTCAGCAGTTAAAAGAAAACACAAACCTTCTGAAAGAGCAGCTTTTAGAATTAAAAACCGAATTGATGGCCATAAAGGATTCAGCTTCATTTGCTTCTAAGGAAGGTAAAACAGCCTTTAAGGAATTCTCAAGTGACATCAAATATTCAATCAGCAATTGGAAAAACGAGATCCTTCCCCATCAGCACAGGCTGCAGCGTGATTTGCAGGAAATTGAAGCAGCCATACACGAACTTGAAACAAATATAAAGTAAATAAAAAAACCCTTCTTTTTTCTTTAGTTAAAAAGAAGGATTTTTTTATTTTTGAACGAAAACTAATATATTATTAAAATGCTTCAAATTTTTTTAAAACTTTAATTGGGCTCTCATCCCTTGACCTTAAGCCTTTTATAGAAATATTTAATTATATTTCTAAAAATTTTGTAAATTTATATCTTTATTAATTTTTGTTTTATTGGCATAATGATACTATAAAAGAAAAATGAACTTCCGGCCGAATAGCCAGAATAATTAATTTTACAAAGTAGGTGAACTTTTGAATGTCGGACAAAGCAATTTCTATAAAGGAAGCAATGATTTTCAGCCAGAGAGTGGCACAGCTGAGTAAAGCCCTGTGGAAGTCTATAGAAAAGGATTGGCAGCAATGGATAAAACCCTACGATTTAAACATTAATGAACATCATATTTTATGGATTGCCTACCATTTAAACGGAGCATCGATTTCCGATGTTGCCAAGTTTGGTGTAATGCATGTTTCTACTGCATTCAACTTTTCCAAAAAGCTCGAAGAACGGGGTTTTCTTCAATTTTCTAAGAAAGAAAGCGATAAAAGAAATACCTACATTAAATTGACTGAGGATGGCGAAAAGGTATTATTAAGTCTTATGGAAACCTATTCACCTGAAAAAAACGCCGTGTTCTCTGGTGCAATGCCACTAAGAGAGCTTTATGGAAAATTTCCTGACATCATCGAAATCATGGCGATAGTCCGTAATATATATGGTGACGATTTCATGGAGATTTTTGAAAAATCCTTTGCAAACCTAGAAAATCAATTTGATGAAGATGATGGCAAATTAAAGAAAAAACAAGCAGAAAAGGAACTTGTTTAATTAAAAAAGTTCCTCCAGCAATATGTAAACCCTTACAAAGCGAATCACATGCATTCGCTTTGTATTTATGAAAACGGTTGCTCACTGCTTCACATTAGTTTCATTTTATTAAAGTTTTTTTTCGACAAAATCTGTTTGTTTTCCCTATTGATTTTTTTATTTATTCATCGTAAAGTATCATAAGTGAGTTTGAAAGATTACTATTTTACTCCTTGTGGAGGTATTTTTATGATGAATTGCTGGAAGACGATTAACTTCACGAAGCAATATGGATCGCAGAGACTTTTTATTTTGTCTTCCTTAACTATGCTGGCTACTTTCATATTTACATATGTTCCTGCAACGTATGTATTTATGCCAGGTTCCTTTTACGATAATTACTTCATTTTCTTTGCAGCGGGATTATGGCTGATGTATCCAGTCCATAAGCTGCTTCACTACCTTCCGATTGCACACCTTGGAATTATCGTAAAAAAACAGCTGATAATTAAATATGGATTTATGCCAATTATATATATCCGAATAACGGAGCCTATTTCAAAACGGCTTTTCCTGACTGCCACTCTGGCCCCTATGTTCATTATAAACAGTCTGATTCTGGCTGCTTGCTTTGTTTTTCCTCATTATGTACATTATTTAGTCATTCTGTTTGCTTTCCATGCAGGCCTTTCTTTTTCTGACATTGTCTGCGCCAAAAACGTCCTTAATGCTCCAAATCAATCTTATGTAGAAGAAAATGAAGATGGATTTGAGATTTTACTTCGTTCGAACTATTAGCAAAAATCCCGGGTATCCTGACAAAGGATACCTTTTACTTACCTGACAGGCAATCTTAAATACTATCTTTTTTTTGTAAACTTTGTTATTGTAATTAACAGACAAAACATGTTACAGCAATCATATGACTGCCCAAGGAGGGAATCTTGGATGATCTCCATCTTTATTATTTTTGCCGTTTTTATTTTATTTTATATCAACAAGATGACAAATTCGCTTTGTCTCCAAAAAGAGATTCCTGAGGAACGGCAGCCCAAAGTATTCAGAACCATTAACATTCTTATCACCATATTGCTAATCTCTTCATTTGTAGAAATCTTGTATGCTTAGGATATCCTGAGCGCTCTTACCATGAGCAAAAGCGGCGGAAAATTTCCGCCGCTTTTTATATTGTGAAGGTTTTTATCTTAGTAAAGCCAAGATGCTCCTATGATGATCAGCAAAATGAATAACACGACAATTAGCGCAAAACCTCCGCCGTATCCGCATCCTCCGGACATTTGGAATCCTCCTTTCGATTTGCGGCACAGAGCCCAGCAGATGGACTCTATACCCAAACTAGGCTTACAGCCAAGCTGCGCCTACAATTATCAATAAGATAAACAATACAACGATTAACGCGAAACCTCCGCCGTATCCTGCACCCATGGATAACACCTCCCCTTTAGGCTGCTACCATATCCTATTCATTTGCCTCTGTGGTCGGATAGGCTACTATCCCGGCTATCCAAACTTTTTTAGGCTGCTTGAATTTGAAACCTCCCATCAGAGGATTCCATGTATCATATGTACAATTGTCCTGAATGGGATGGGCGAACACCCAAATTTTTTTAAAAAACAATGGTTTATGGACCAAGCATTACTTTCTTCTTTTGTTATTTTTTTCATTTATGGTATAGTAGAGAATGTGATAATTGAAGGCACTGTGAAGGCAATTGCTGGTTTTTAGAAGTCTAAAAGTTCAGCAGAAGACAGCAGTCAAGCTCTCCAGAGCCAAATTTGAAAATTAATTTAGGAGTGTTCAACATGAAAAAATGGATGCTATCGCTCTCCATTGCAGCTGGAGTAATTGGATTAAGCGCATGCAGCAGCACCGGCGGCGACTCAGGAGATGTTGTTGTTGAAACAAAGAGCGGAAACATTACGAAGGACGAGCTTTATGAAGCAATGAAGGAAAAATACGGCGAACAGGCGCTCCAGGAGCTCATTTATGAAAAAGTTCTTTCTGATAAATACAAAGTAACAGACAAGGAACTTAACGCGAAAATTGATGAACTAAAACAGCAGCTTGGCGCTAACTTCGAGATGGCACTTATGCAATATGGCTATAAGGATGAAGAAGATTTAAGGGAAACCTTTAAAACAGGCTTACTTCAGGAAAAAGCCGCTATTAAAGATATTGAAGCAACAGAAAAAGAAGTTAAAGAATACTACGATAACTACAAGCCGGAAATTAAAGCACGCCATATCCTGGTAGAGGATGAAAAAACGGCGAACGAAGTAAAGAAAAAGCTTGATGAAGGCGGAAAATTTGAAGATCTGGCCAAAGAATACTCTAAAGATCCTGGATCTGCTGCAAATGGCGGAGATTTAGGCTGGTTCGGCCCAGGTAAAATGGTTCCTGAATTCGAAGAGGCAGCTTATGCCCTTGATGTGAATGAAATCAGCGCTCCTGTTCAATCAGAACATGGTTTCCATATTATTCAGGTAACTGAGAAAAAAGAGAAGAAGTCCTTTGATGAAATGAAGAAGGAAATGGAATATCAAGTAAAAGTCTCCAAGCTTGATGGCGAGAAAATACAGCAGGCAATGGATCGTGAACTAAAGGCTGCTGATGTTGATATTAAAGATAAGGAACTAAAAGGAGTTCTTGATAAACCTAAAGCTGAAGGTGAAGCTGGAACTGAAGCAAAATAAAAAAACGGGGCTCCATGCTGCATGCTGGAGTCCCGTTTTTTATGTGTTATTAAAGTCAGCCTGCTGATGCTTTAGCGGATTTCCGCTCTTCTTTTTCCCGTTCAAGACGCTTCATATAAATTTCACCCTCGCGTTCTATGCTGTCATGCTCCACTTTTTTCTCTTCCCTGCCTGTTCTTACCGCCATATATGCACTTATAACGATTCCGGCTGCAACAAAATATACCCAAATTGGAATCATCTGTTTCCCCTCTTTCTTTTCATATGGTTGTCCATTTACTATAAAATGTATGCTAATCCCGGTAAAATATGATAGACAAGCAATAAAGTGAAACTTCAATCAGTGGGGTTTTTTATCCCCCACTGATTGTTAGTTGAACCAATCGGGCATATACGGGCAGTTTGCCCCCCACTTATCCTCCTCTGATTTCTCTGAGTTTTGAAGTGGGGTCCTTACTTCCCTTTAGACTGCAATAAAAATGCCATCCTTTCCCATTAGGAAGGATGGCATTTTTTATTTATGAAAACTAGGTTTATAGAATGAACGGTTATCCAGAGCAAATACCCGCTCCGAGAATTCTCCAGGTTTTACCCTTTCAAGAGCTCTATCAAGCATATTCATTTTTGCATCAATATTATCAATATAATGAAGTATTTCTGCTTCCTTGATTAGCGGCGGCTTCGGACTGCCCCATTCTGCTTTACCGTGATGGGACAAGACCAGGTGCTGAAGGACCATAATCTCTTCACCGCTGATTCCCAGTTCCTCAGCAGCTTTTCCTATTTCATTGATCATAATGGTTATATGCCCTAGCAGGTTTCCTTCTATTGTGTAGGATGTTGATATCGGTCCGGACAGCTCAGTAATTTTCCCTAAATCGTGCAGGATGACTCCAGCGTACAATAAGTCCTTATCCAGGCTTGGGTACAAACCGGAAATTACTTTAGCCAAATCCAGCATAGAAACAACATGATAGGCAAGACCGGAAACGAATTCATGATGATTCTTGGTAGCGGCCGGATATTCAAGAAAGTCTTTCTGATGCTTCTTCAGTAAATGACGGGTGATCCGCTGGATGTTTGGATTTTTCATTTCAAATATATATTGAGTGATTTTACTCATCATTTCATCAGTACTTAGGGGTGCTGTTTCGAGAAAGTCTGCCAGCTTCACCGGATCAGTTGGAGAGGCCGGCCGTATTTGGCGGATTCTTAACTGATTGCGTCCACGGTAATTTAAAATATCCCCCGCCACTTTTACAATAGTTTCAGGACTGTAATTTTTGGCATCTTCATCAGACACATCCCAAAGCTTTGCTTCAATTTCCCCGCTTTGGTCCTGGAAGATAAGGGTCAAGAACGGCTTTCCATTACTCGCAATTCCCTTAGTTGCATTTTTGATGAGCAGAAAAAGCTCGATTTGTTCTCCTACTTCGTAATAAACAATTCCTTTTGACATACGCGCGCCGACGCTCCCTTCACGAGGTTGTTTAAAAAGGGCATTCAGAAACAGATAAATCTTTTGCAGCCTCTTTAAACATGCAATTCTATTAACCTAGTATACCATACTGATACGGCACTCTCCTAAATAATCATGTCATTTGCCCGCCATTAAAACCCATTCACTTTTACATGAATGGGTTCTATTAATACAATGCAGTAAATCCTCTCGATGTCTTTAAGGAATGGTACCTCTGTCATCATTAGACAGACAGCTTTTCCTTTATAACGGACTGTATCTGCTCTTCCTGAAAATACGGCAGAAGATGTTTATGACAAGTGAAAAATAAAACTTGCCGATTTGTAAGGCTTTTTAACAGATTAATCATTCTTTCTGTTCGGACATGATCAAAATTTACAAAGCTATCATCAATAATAATGGGAAATGGGTATTTTCCATAAATCGTCATGGCGAGTGCAAGTCTAAAGGATACGTATATCTGTTCCGCAGTCGCCTGGCTCAGCTCTTTGGCTTCAAAAATTGCTCCTGTCCTGCTTTCTATGAGAAAACCGCTCCCTTCCTCTTTAGGAAAAATCCGTACATAGCGGCCATTGGTTAAATAAGAAAGATAGTGCTCTGCTTTATCCAGCATTTTTGGCAAGCGCTCATTTTTAAAGCTTCTTATCGTTCGATCTAATATATCCTTGGCAGCAGCATATTTTGCCCACTCCCTTGCTTCTGCTTCAAACTCAGATTTCAGCAAAGCGAATTTATGCAGAAGTTCCGCATATGTTCCGCCCTCTTCTAGAATTCCAATTTCATGTTTTACTTCTGCAAGCTTGCTCTGCAGACCAGGAATTCTTTCCTTGAGCTGAGCAGCTTTTTCGCTAACGGCTTGGATCTCCGCTTCCGGTTTTGTCACATTGGAATATTTTCCGATTTCCTCCTGTGAAAAAGAGTTATGGTTCATTTGCTTGCGGACCTGTTTTATCTGTTCTTCAAGTTCTGCTAATTTCTGTGCTTCAGCTGCTTTTTCCCGGTATTCATCCGAATTATCAGTGCCTGCGCTTGAGAACAGGTTCTTGCATTCATTTTGAAAGTGGCTAAGTTCGGCAAGCACTGTGCTGAGTTCCAGCTTTAACTCTTGAAGCTTGGCTTCTCTTTCACCCTGCTTGATCTGTTTTTCCGTTTCTTCCTTCAGTCTTTTTTTCAGCTGATAGCCGATTTCCTGAATACTTCCCGGCTCGCTGTTTAATAGAGTCTTTAGCTTTTGAAAAGTTTGGAGCTTCTCATTGATTCCCTTTTCTGCTGATGCCTTTCTTTCAAGGGTGTATTTTTTTTCCCTGGTAAGGACTTTCAGCTTTTCAATCAGACTAAAAGCCTCGCTTAAATAGTTTTTGGCAATTTCAGAAGGAAGCAGCAGCTGTTTCCCCAGCTGCAGGAGTTCACATTCAAGTTCGGCAGATTCCTTTTCCCATTTTTCAAAGGAGTTAATGACCTTTTCATATTTTTCATTTGTTTGTTCAAGCTGAAATTGTAATTGGATAAGCTGATTTTGCCTTTCGCTGTCTTTCTTCAGCTGCGCCTCCAGGCTCGCAGCATGCTGAATGTCAGGATGCTTCAATTTCTCCAGCAGTGATTGTTCTTTTTCACTCAGGGCTTTTATCTCCTCTTTAATAAAGCTGACCTCTCCCTTAGGCTCCTTTTTGTTTGCACTGGCAATACAAAAGGCTGCGCCTATCAAACCTGCACCGGCAATCACCCATAATTGACTAAAGATTCCCCAGCCTGCAAAAGCAGCAAACAGAACTCCTAAAAACAAAAGCTGCCTCTTTTCCCGGTATGCTTTTTGCTGTCTTTTTTCCTGTTCCTTTTTTTCTGTTTTATGAAGGAACTGAAGCCTTTCCTGAGTATCCTGCAGCTCTTTTTCGATATTATTCTTATTCGCGGTGAAGCTCAGTGTTTCTTCAATGGCCGCACGTTCGTCCTCCGTAAGAAGCAGCCCAGTCAATTCGCCAATTTTCTGTTCCGTATTCTCCAGCGCCGACCTTTCATCGTTAAACCGCCCGTCCAGCTCCAGTTTCATTGCTTGCTGATGATTTCGCCGGGAATTAACCGCATTAATCTTTTCCTTCATAAAAACACTCGTATCAGCCTGTTCAAGCTGCTGTTCTTCAATTTGAAGATGAAGTCTTTCCTGAAGATTTATAATTTCCTCTGAGATATTACCCAGCTTTATTGATAATTCTTTTTCCTCTTGAATTAATCTATCCAGCAGCGGCAGCCCCTCAACTGCTGCATTGATTTGCGGCTCATGCTTTAGGAGCAAATGATCAGCCTGACTGCTTTCCAGCTCTTGTTCCAAAATGCTTATTCTGGATTCCAGACTGGCTCTTCGCCCTTCCAGCGGCTTTATCAGGCTTTCAAGCTTCTCCAATAGAGAAAGCCCATTTGCCGGAAAATGCAAGTCTTTAAATCTTCCCCTTTCTTTGATCAGCTCCTGCTCCATAGCTAATAAAGGATAGAATTCGTTCCACTCTTTTAGACGGGATAGCTTCTGCTGGTATTGCTCCAACTCATGCTGTATTCTCTGTAAATCGTTTGCGATACTTTCTTTTTCCTGCAGCAATATCCAATAATGCTCATTATTCTGCTCCGCTTTTTTCAAATCCCGATGCAGCTGCTTCATCTCTTTCAGCTTTACATTAAGAGTTGGCTTTTTTCCGTTTGGCTTAAAGCGGCTTTCCAATTCCTTTTGAAGTATATTTTCAGCAGAAACGAGATGATCCGTACCAAGTGAACCTGCTGAAAACAAATACCTGCCCAAATCCTCACCCTTCATTTGGTTCACATTTTGCAGTCCATGAATATTAAAAGAGAAAACAGATTGGTATAAGTTTTTGTCAATATGGTGAAGGAGTTCGCTTAAAAGGTCTTCTCCTCCCCTGGTACCATCCTCAAGAAGGACGCTGACATCACCTGACGCTTTGCCTTTAACCCGCTCTATGACCGCCTTCCCTCTATCAGGAAAAACAGCGGTAATCCTGCCGCCATATTTTGCACCTTCCTTAGGCTCATACCTTAATTCCGATTGGGTCTTTGCCGGAAAGCCAAAAAGAACGCTATGAATAAAAGACATGATGGTAGATTTGCCTGCCTCATTTTCTCCGTAAATAACCTGCAGGGATTGAATATCGTCAAGTATAAAGTCAGTAAGCTTTCCATAACCGTAAATTTGTATGTCTGTAATTATCAAGGGTCCACCTCCATTCATTGTCCTCAATCTTTGTATAATAGGCCCACCAGCAGTGCTTCGGCTTCCTCTGCGATTCTCTGTTTTTCATCCTTCGTGAGTTCATTCATAAATCTTCTTGCCAAGGGATGTGAATACAAGGGCAAGGCACTTTGAGTGCGCTCTGCAAACTGATCCGCAGTTTTAAAAAGCTCACTGAAAAAATCTGATTCATGTGCCAGCTTTTCTTTATTCCACATTCTTTTTTCGTTTACTGTAATACCTGAAATCCATACAAATGATTCCTCATCTGCCTCTTCCTCCTGCAGCGTTTCGAGGAGCTCGCCATTGGTTATGCTTCTTAATTCGTGATCAGGCATGCCTGTTTCTGTAAGTGTCAGATTCAGGACTGTTCCCCGCCTGTTTTGGCGCTTTTCTTCCATCAAATTTAAGCAAATATCATATACTTCCTGATAGTTCTCCAGTCCTGAAGCATCTATTTCTGCATTTTCCCAGATTACAGGAGCAGCTTCCAGAAACTCCGTCTTTGCACCAGAAGTATTAAGCTCAACTAAATAGCATCCTTTGGGACCGGTTTCTTTCCGGTTTCTCCCCTGTATATTACCGGGGTATATGACGGGCGGCTCGGAAATGATGACTTCCCGTTTATGTATATGTCCAAGAGCCCAATAATCAAAGCCTTTTCCCAGCAAATCATTTATTCGGAACGGCGCATATGGATCATGATCACTGCTGCCTTCAAAAGAGCCATGAAGTATTCCAATATGCAGATCAGCTCCATCTTCCCTGCTGTATTGATCGATCATCCTTTCCAGCACATGTCTCTTAGGATAGCTGAAACCGTAGAGATGAACAGATGTACCATTTTCAGCAGTATGCTTCACCACTTCAACCTCATGGGAAAAAATATGGACATTTTCCGGCATTGGCAAATGGGCCCATCGGCCATCCATATGATCATGGTTACCATGTACTGCATAAACAGCAATCCCGCATTCAGCAAGCCGCTCCATCTCCTTCCGAAAACGGGTTTGTGCTTTTATGCTCCTGTCTTCACCGTCAAATAAATCTCCGGCTAAAATGACAAAGTCCACAGAATGGAAAATGGCTAAATCAATTATTTTGGTAAAAGCATCGAAGGTACTTTCCTGAAGCTTTTTAAATATGGCTCCGGGCAAATGCTTCAAACCGGACATTGGACTATCCAGGTGCAAGTCAGCAGCGTGAATAAACGTAACCCTTTTCATGTAAACTTCCTCTCATTCCTTTTCTTTCATTTTACCTCATTCAAAAAGCGAATGCACGTTCCTATTCGAATTGATTTTAGATATCTCTTTCCTGAGTTTTCTTAAATGGTTTTAGCCAGGGAAGCTTGTGCATAAAAATGTACAAGACTCCTTCTTGAGGACTGGAATAAAACTTCAAGGAGAACTTTAAGGGCGGAGTGGTATATTGGGAATTGGAATTTATTTAAGTTATGTGTTTCTCGGACTGTCTCTGGCAGCTCCAATTGGGCCGGTTAATGCCGTCAGGCTTGAAAAAGGGATAAAAAATGGATTTTGGCATGCGTGGATTGTTGGAGTGGGCTCGATGTTTGCTGATGGGTTTTATATGCTGGCTGTATACCTTGGACTCGTCCATTTTTTGGACACCCCAGTTGTACAGATCTTCCTGTGGCTTTTTGGAGGATTTATTCTTTTATATACGGGGATCGAAAGTATTGTAAATGCCAATAAAATTTCCATAAGCTATGTGCGCAGCCAGGATTCATTGTTTAAATGCTTTTTCTCCGGATTTATTATGTCCATATCCAGCCCTCTTTCGATTTTGTTTTGGCTCGGCATTTATGGATCTGTACTTGCAAAAACAGCCGCGGCTTATGGAAACACAGAGCTCTTTTTATACAGTACCATGATTTTTCTGGGACTGATGCTTTGGGATCTATTTGTCGCAGGATTGACCACAGGTTTTCGCAGATTCCTGACCTCCAAAGGAATCATCATCATATCGATTCTTTCAGGATTATCACTTATTGGATTCGGGGCTTATTTTGCATTAGAAGGATTAAAGGCATTATTTGCATAACGAATTACATTGAAAAGCTCCGTTTCTTAAAGACGGAGCTTTTCTCATAGGGCCTATTATTAAAGATAATTAATTTTCTTAAAAATTCTGTCCGTTGATTTCCACTTCGGGCACTTGCTTTCCGTGGGGCGTGCGGTGAGCCTCCTCGACGCTATGCGTCTGCGGGGTCTCACCTGTCACGCTGCTCCCACTGGAGTCAAGCGCCCTCCGCTCCAATCAACTCAGCGGTTAAGCTAAATTATCTGTCTAAAAGCAAAATACTTTTATAACCATCCTGATTATTCGTTTTTAGTAAGCTGTAATGCTTTTTTAATATCTTTAAATGAATTGGATTTACCATACATTAATACTCCGCCCCTGTATACTCTCGCTCCAAAGACAGCGAGAAGTATAATGGAAACAAGAAGGATCGTAATTCCGAGAATCGGCTCCCATACCGGCAGTGACAGCATCCCCACTCTCATGAACATGAGCATCGGAGTAAAGAATGGAATATAAGACGTGATCGTTACAAAGGAAGCTTCCGGCTGGCTTAAGCCAAACATAGCAATCATAAAGCCTGCCACAACCATCATGGTCATTGGCGTAATCATCTGCTGGATATCTTCAATCCTGCTTACAAGGGAACCAAGAAAAGCCGCCAGTGTGGCGTACAGGAAATATCCAAGAATGAAAAAGATGAGTGCATAAGCGATAGTCGAGGCCGGAATGTTTCCAAATCCAAAGAATTCAAAAAAGCCGCCTTCCATCGTATCAAGATTTTGTTTGACTGAAAAATAACCAACTAATAGTATGAGTGCCATTTGTGTCAGGCTAAGCAGCCCGATTCCCAATATTTTTGCGAACATCTGCTTGATTGGTGAGACACTGGATATCAGAATTTCCATGACACGGGAAGACTTTTCTGTCGCTACCTCCATGGCAATCATATTAGCGTATAAGATGACTGCAAAATAAATGATGAATAACAGAACATAAACGAGTCCTCTTGCCTGATTCAGTTCTTCTTCTGTTTTAGCGTTATCTTCAAGAGCTGTCTTATCAAAAGGCACCGGCTCATACAGTTTGCTTAATTGTTCCGGGCTAAGGTTTATTTGATTGGCGGCCATTTGCGTTTTAAGCTGCTGCAGCCCGCCCTGCAATTCGGATGGGATTGCTGAATCGGCTATACTTCTTGCTTTATAGGCTGCTTCAGGCAGCTCTTCTTCTGTAAATGATAACAGTAAAAGTCCTTTATACTTTTCATCCTTAACAGCATTTTCTCCTTCTGCCTCTGACCCTTTGTAAGCAATTAAAGATATATTGTTATTCAGGGCATCCATTTGTTCCTGAAGAGGAGCTAACAGCACCCCTGTCTCATCGATTACTGCAATTCGTTCTTCATCGTCCTTATTAAAATAATCAATAATACCGGATAAGTTGGCAAGCCCTGCAACTATCGCCACAGTAATGAGGGTCGTAACAATAAATGACTTGGTCTTCAGCTTGCTTAAATAAGTATGAAGAAGAATCGTCATAAAGTTATTCATAGGAAGCACCAGCCTTTTCTATAAAAATATCATTCAGAGACGGCTCTTCCAAAACAAATTTACGGACAAACCCCTTCTCAGCAACTTCTCTGAAAATGGCTTCAGCGGCATCTTCACCGGAAATCTGCAGCTGAATGCCCTCGGCTGTCTGTCTGGCTTTCACCACTCCCCTGCTATCCTTTAAAAAGCTCAAATCATAATCGGCATGGATAACCAGATTCTTTCTGCCGAAGGAACGTTTAATTTCTTTTAAAGACCCGTGCACTACCGGCCGTCCTTTTTGCATGATGCATAAATGCTCACAAAGCTCTTCTACATGCTCCATCCTATGTGAGGAAAAAACAATCGTTGTACCGTTATCCCTTAACTCCAGTACAGCATCCTTCAGCAGTTCTACATTAACCGGATCCAATCCGCTGAATGGTTCATCCAGAATTAAAAGCTTTGGCTTATGTATAACTGCAGTAATAAACTGGATTTTCTGCTGGTTTCCTTTTGAAAGCTCTTCAATTTTTTTATTGGCATATTCAGGAACTTTGAATCTCTCGAGCCAATAAGTTAATTCCTTTAAGCAGTCCTGCTTTGCCATCCCTCTCAGCTTAGCTAAATAGATAACCTGATCCTTGACCTTCAGCTTTGGATATAAGCCTCTTTCTTCAGGAAGGTAGCCTATCAGCGGGCTGGTTGAATAATCGATGGGATTTCCATTCCACGTGATCTTTCCTCCGCTGGGATCCAATAGTCCCAGTATCATTCGGAAAGTAGTCGTTTTACCGGCTCCATTCGCCCCCAGGAATCCAAACATCTCACTTTCGGGAATAGAAAGCGACAAATCGTCCACTGCCGTAAACTTTCCAAAGCGCTTTGTTACATGCTCAAGCTCTAAAGCCATTTCGAATTCCTCCTTTTCCTATTTAGCAATACGTATAGAAAAGGAAAAAAGTTCCCTGATTTAAACATTTTTTCCGAATAAATTTTGCACATTCTAAGAAATTATGCAAGAATAATAGTAACTATCTGAATTTTATAATAAGAGGGGAGTCTCAGTATGAAGACTTACAAGCTTACTGCATTTGAACAGAATGGAGAAAAGATACTGGATGAAGCATTCCAGGCAGCTTCTGATGACGAAGCTAAGAGTGTTGGAGAAAATCTCCTTAAGGAAAAAGGGCTGGATGAGAAAACTCACCGCTGCACTTCTCCTGCGGGCAAGCTGATACTGTTTCATAGATAGAAAGAAAAGCAAAGGGCTCTGCTTAAACTGGCACCTATTTCAAGGACAATATAAAAAAAGAGGTTAAGCAGCTAGAAGATGATTCCTATATTGAATGGGG